>JADFNT010000104.1:2111-6413 GCA_022563215.1 Pseudomonadota bacterium | reverse complement strand
GGAAAAACGGCGGAAGAAGTGCGGGCGATGGCGGGGATGGAGTCAACAAGAGGCGGGGACGGCGGAACGCCGGACAGGGAAACAACATCAGGCGGGGACGGCGGAACGCCGGACAGGGAAACAACATCAGGCGGGGACGGCGGAACGCCGGACAGGGAAACAACATCAGGCGGGGACGGCGGAACGCCAGACAGGGAAACAACATGAGGCGTTTCGTTTGGATTTTGCTGGCCCTGGCGCTGGCGGCCCCGGCCCCGGCGTTGGCGGAAGAGGCGCTGCGCCCCGGCGGCGAGGCTGTGGTGAAGGCGGTCGTCGACGGCGACACGGTGGTGCTGGAATCCGCCGTCATGGGCGCGCGACAGATACGCCTGGTCGGCATCCAGGCGCCGAAGCTGCCGCTCGGGCGCAAGAACTTCCCGACCTGGCCGCTGGCCGAAGAATCGAAGAAGGCTCTGCAGAACCTGACCCTCGGCAAAACGGTGAGGCTGTCTTTCGGCGGCAGCGACAAGGATCGCTATGGGCGGTTGCTGGCCCACCTGCACCGCCTGGACGGGACCTGGGTGCAGGGCGAGATGCTGAAAAAGGGCATGGCCCGGGTCTACAGCTTTGCCGACAACCGGGCCTGGGTCGGCCCCATGCTGGCCCTGGAGGCCGAAGCACGCGAGGCCCGGCGCGGCATTTGGGGGCTGCGCTTCTACGCCGTCCGGACGCCGGAAGAGCTTTCCTCCTGGATCGGCACCTTTCAACTGGTCGAGGGCAAGGTGCTGAAGGCGGCCCGCGTCAAGGGCCGGGTGTACCTCAACTTCGGCGACGACTGGAAGACCGACTTCACCGTCACCATCGGCGTGCCGGCGAGAAGGATGTTCAGGAAGGCGGGGACCGAACCGCTGTCGCTGGAGGGCAAGCGCATCCGCGTCAGGGGCTGGTTGAAGAGATACAACGGGCCGATGATCGCGGCCACCCATCCGGAACAGATCGAGGTGGTCGCCAACCAGCCTGGTACGGAAGAAAAGCAATAATGTTCTATTTTTGTTCTTGACATCGTCGTCGGTATTACGTATATTTTCCTTTCATAAGATCAACCGCCGGCTTTCGGGCCATTTCCAGTTGGAGGCAACCATGTCGATAAGGAATCCTAGAAAACTTGGGCGTCCGCGCCTTCCCAAGGGTTTTCCCAACGACCCCATCAATATTCCACGTGATAGGGTTCCCGGGACAAAAGATCAAAACATCATCGAAAGTCCAAAGCGCCTTCGTCGGCCTCGGGGACAAACCATCAAAACGAAAGGAGGCAAGCGACGCTAAGGGTAGGATTTGCTATAATGCGGCTATGTATGAATGGGCCTTGATTCTCACTCTTGGCGGCACCCCGGCGGAACCCGATACGACCTTGCGCGGGTTTTCATCCCGGGCCGAGTGCGCCGAGGCGGCGCGGGAATTCGTCCGCACCCATCCATTATACGAGTTCTGGCCCGAGGACCGGAAATTTCTAATGGATCACGCGGTGCTTAAGCCGACGGCGAGGTGTGTCGATACAAGCAAAAGCCTTAAAACCAACCCTCCCTCATCCGGCAAATAGTTTAGACGCTTTCCGGTAATCCTTGAAATAGATGATGACCCGCCGGCTCCGCCTTACCGCCCTTTGGGCCGCCCTTCTGCCGGTGCTGTGGCTCGCCACCGCGTGCTCGACCAACCCGGCAACCGGCAAGCAGTCCTTCACCGCCTTCATGTCGAAGGAGGACGAGCTCCGCATCGGCGCCGAGGAACACCCGAAAATGATCAAGGAGTTCGGCGGCGCCTATGCGGACGCCAAGCTGCGCGCCTATATCCGCCGCATCGGCCTGAAGCTGGCGGGCTTCTCCGAGACCCGGGACCTGCCCTATACCTTCACCATCCTCAACAACGACAAGGTCAACGCCTTCGCCCTGCCGGGGGGGTACGTCTACATCACCCGCGGGCTTCTGGCCCTGGCCGAGAACGAGGCCGAGATGGCGGGCGTGCTGGCGCACGAGATCGGCCACGTGGCGGCGCGCCACACGGCGGAGCGCTATTCCACCGCCATGGCGACGAACCTGGGACTGATGGTGCTGGGGGTGCTGGGCAGCGCCGCAGGGGTGCCGTCCGGCGTCGGGCGGATCATCGGCTTCGGCGCCCAGGCGGCGCTACGGGGTTATTCCCGCGAGCAGGAGCTGGAGGCCGACATGCTGGGCGTGCGCTACATGACCCGGGCCGGCTATTCGCCCGACGGCATGACCAGCTTTTTTTACAAGATGCAGACCCACGCCGAGCTGGAGCGGGCCATGGAAGGCAAGAAGGGCGAGGCCGGGAACAACATCATGTCGACCCACCCGCGCACCGCCCAGCGCATCAACCAAGCGATCGGGCTGGCCAGGGCGGCGCCGGTCAGCGACCCGATCCTGGGGCGGGGCGAATTCCTGGCCGAGATCGACGGCATGGTGTTCGGCGACGACCCGGAACAAGGCGTGCGCCGGGGGCGGGTGTTTACCCATCCGGAGCTCAGGATCGAGTTCCGCGTGCCGCCGGATTTCGTGCTCTTCAACTCGCCGCGCCAGGTGATCGCCCGCGGGCCGGGGAACTCGGTGGTGATCTTCGACATGGCGGCGGACAAGACGGCGCGTAAAGTGCGCTCGCTCAGGGGTTATATCGCCGGAACCTGGGCCTCGAACCTGGCGCTTAGGGGCCAGGAGAGAATCACCGTCAACGGCATGGAGGCGGCGACCGCCGAGGCCCGGGTATCGACCCCGGGGGGGCCGAGGGACATCCGCCTGGTCGCCATCCGGGGGAAGGAGGGGCGGATCTTCCGCCTTGCCTTCACCTCGCCGCCGGAGATGACGGCCAGGCTAAGCGTCGAGTTCCGCCGCACCACGTGGAGCTTCCGCCGCATCAGCGAGGCCGAGGCCCGGGCCATCAAGCCGCTGAAGGTCCGGGTGGTGACGGTGAAGGACGGCGACACGGCGCTCGGCCTGTCGGCGCGGATGCCTCTGGGCAAGTTCTCCCGCCGCTGGTTCGAGACCATGAACCGTAACGCGCTGGGCCGCGGCCTTAGCCCCGGCGGCGCCGTCAAGACGGTCGGCGAGTAAGGGCCAGCACTTGGGTCAGGAAATCGGCCGCCGCCCGGTATATGCCCGGCTGGGTGCTCTCGCGGGGGCCGGCGACGTTGAGCACCCGGACCCCGTTCTCGGCCAGCCAATCGGCGACGGCTTGTGGGTCGGGCGCAGAGAAAGGATCGGCGACGAGAAGGGGCTTGCCTTGCGCCGCCGCCGTCTCCGCCGTCAGCCCGGTGCCGCCGGAAAGGGGACCCGAGGCCAGGATCAGGATGGCGTCGGCATCGACGACGTTGAGGCGCGTGCGCTCCTCGTAGGCGGCGCTTTCGGTTTCGGTGACAGGGTAGCGCTCGGGGATGGCGCCGTCCTCGGCCTTCCGCCCCTTCGGGCACCAGCCTGCGCAGGGAATGCCCAACGCCAGGGCGGCATCCAGCGCCGCCCGGTCGACGCCGGTCTGGCCGCCGGAAACGATCTTTTCGGGGAACGGGCCGGCCGTCAAAAGAGGGGCCTTTTATCAGGCCGCCTGGAGGAGCTCTTCCAGCTTCTCCGTCGCCACCTCGAGGTCGGTCTTCTCCACCGCCGCCAGTTCGTGCGCCAGGCGGTCGCGGGCCGACTCGAAGATCTGGCGCTCGCTGAACGACTGGTCCGGTTGGCCGGCCTTGCGGTGCAGGTCGCGGACCACCTCGGCGATGAAAATCGGGTCGCCGGAATTGATCTTGGCCTCGTATTCCTGAGCCCGGCGGCTCCACATGGTGCGCTTGACCCGGGCCCGGCCCTTGAGCGTTTCCATGGCGTTGTCCATCTTCTTGCGC
Organism: Pseudomonadota bacterium; assembly: GCA_022563215.1. Lineage (GTDB taxonomy): Bacteria > Pseudomonadota > Alphaproteobacteria > Rhodospirillales > Casp-alpha2 > Casp-alpha2. Next base: position 2,536 of record JADFNT010000104.1, on the reverse strand, counting down.
GAACTCAGCCGGCGCAGGCCCGACGTCGTCGCCTTCGACACCGGCACGCGCAGCGTCATCCGGTCGCGGTCGAAGGAAATGACGAACAGCTTCAGCTTGTATCCGGCGATCTCCTGGATTTCGATGCTCACCACCTTGCCGACGCCGTGGGTCGGATAGACGACGAAATCACCGGGCTTGAACAGCATCTTCTGCTTCGCCGGCTTGGCCGGCTTGGCCGCCTTGGCCGGCTTGGCCGCCTTGACCGGTTTCGCCGCCTTGGCCGGCTTGGCCGCCTTGGCCGGTTTCGCCGCCTTGGCCGGTTTCGCCGCCTTGGCCGGTTTCGAGGCCTTGGCGGCCTTGGCCGTCTTGACAGGCTTCGAGGCCTTGGCGGCCTTGGCCGGTTGGGATTTTTTCGCGGTCTTTGCGGTCTTGGCGGTCTTAGC
>JADFNT010000104.1:0-2101 GCA_022563215.1 Pseudomonadota bacterium | reverse complement strand
AAGGGTTTAGGGACTGGAAACCGTCACCCGCCGGCCGATGGCGCTACTTGGCCGCCAATCCTAAGGCGGCGCGGTGAACGCTGACTCCGGTTTTGCAGTGGTTGTTCGTCCCCTTGGGCGGCTTCCCCGAACGTTCCGCCCTTACAACCGAATGCCGGCTCCGTATGTTGCGGCGCAAAAAAAGCGCCCTCTTACGGCCGGCGGAGCCATTGTAACATAATTTCGCGGCAAAAAAAACCCAACCACCCTCGATCAGGCGCCTTGCCCCGGTTCGGGGCTGAAAAGCTCGGCCTTATTGGGTTTATCGCGCCATTCGTCGGCATCGGCCGGGGGTTCGCCCTTGCGGTTGATGTTCGGCCATTTGTCCGCGTATTCGGTGTTGATCTCGAGCCATTTGGTGAGGTCGGGTTCGGTATCGGGAAGGATCGCCTCGACCGGACATTCCGGTTCGCAGACGCCGCAATCGATGCATTCGTCGGGATGGATGACCAGCATGTTCTCGCCTTCGTAGAAACAATCGACGGGGCACACTTCGACGCAATCCATCAGTTTGCACTTGATGCAGTTCTCGTTGACGATGTAGGTCATGGGTTTCTCCGTTGCCGAACCAATTCCTGAATTAAGGGATTTTCCGCCGCACTTTCAAGGCCGTTTTCGCTCCCCGACCACCGCGGTTCCGGCACGTCTCCGGTCACGATGAGTCCGCCGGGGGAGCCGGCGAAGGCCCGAGCCGCGCCAAAACCTTCTTGCGCGCCGTGCCGCTGTCGCGGTCCGAGACGTGGATCAGCCCCGAGACCCGGCGCACCAGGGAGGCCTCGAAGTCGTGCACCTGGCCGTCGGCATAGGCGACCTCCCACAGCATTTCGATCATCCCGATCCGTTGCTCGAAATCGAAGCCCTGCTTGACGACGCGGGTGAAGGCATAGAGCTGGTTCGAGCCTTCGACGGCGTCGGCGCCGGCGGCGATCAGGTCCTCGACGGCGCCCGGCTCGAGCCCGAAGCGGTCCTTGAGCAGCCCGGCGATGACGTGGCGCTCGGCCTCGTCGAAGTCGCCGTCCATGACCGCGGCCTCGATCAACAGGGCGACCGCCGCCACCCGCGGATCATCCTCGGCGGCGTCCGGCGCCGCCTCCGCGCCGCCCCCGCCTTCGCCCAACAACAGTTTCCGGATGCGGTCGATCATGGCTTTGCGTACCATAGGGCCCCGCAAGCCACAATATGTGTTTGCTTGTCCCCATCCGCTGGGGTCCCTACCTTCCAGGCCATGACGAACGAGACCGACGGCCGCCATTTCTCCGAAGCATGCGAGCGCAACAAGGCTCCGATCCTCGAGGTGCTGAAGCGCGTATTGCCGGAGGAAGGCCTGGTGCTGGAGATCGGTTCCGGCACCGGCCGGCACGCGGCTCATTTCGCGCCCCGCTTGCCCGGAATCACCTGGCAGCCCAGCGACCGGGACCCGGACTCCTTCGCCTCCATCGACGCCTGGGCGCGGCAAGAGGCGGGGAGCGGAGAATCCGCGACAGGGAACCAACAAGAGGCCCCGGGGGAAGCCGCGAGGCCGGGGGTGCCCCCCGAAAATAAAAGAACTCCGAACCTGCTTCCGCCGATCGTTCTCGACGTCACCGGGGCGGTTTGGCCGATCACCGAAGCGGATGCAATCTTTTCCGCCAACATGATCCACATCGCGCCGTGGGAATGCTGCCTGGGGCTGGTGGCCGGGGCCGGGAGAATATTGGCGGCAAGAGGCCCCGGGGGATTGGGGGTGTCCCCCGGAAACAAGACAGGGAAACAAACGACAACAGGCGGCGCCCTGGTTCTCTACGGGCCGTTCAAGCGGGAGGGAGAACACACGGCGCCGTCGAACGAAAGCTTCGATCACAGCCTGCGCGCCCGCGACCCGGCCTGGGGGGTGCGCGACCTGGACGCGGTGGCCGACGCCGCCGCCGGGGCGGGGCTGGACCTGGCCGAGACGGTCGGGATGCCGGCCAACAATTTGATCGCCGTGTTCCGGCGCCGGGGCTAGAGCAAATCCCGAGCAAACGGAACCGTTTGCGACGACGTATTTGCGTAAAATCAATGAGTAGGGCATTTCAGGTGAACC
>JADFNT010000103.1 GCA_022563215.1 Pseudomonadota bacterium | reverse complement strand
CCCTGTTCCTCGCCGGCGACGATAAAGCCCGCCAACACCGGCAGCACGGCGCCGTTCATGGTCATCGACACGCTCATTTTATCCAGCGGGATGCCGTCGAACAGAATCTTCATGTCCTCGACGGAATCGATGGCGACCCCGGCCTTGCCGACATCACCGACGACGCGGGGGTGATCGGAATCGAAACCCCGGTGGGTGGCCAAGTCGAACGCCACCGACAGCCCCTTCTGGCCGGCGGCCAGATTGTCGCGGAAGAACTTGTTGGAATCCTCGGCCGTCGAAAAACCGGCGTACTGGCGGATGGTCCACGGGCGGCCCGCATACATGGTCGCCCTCGGCCCGCGCAGGTAGGGGGCGAACCCGGGCAGGGAATTCACCGCCTCGATGCCCTCCAGGTCCTCGGCCGTGTAAAGGGCCTTGATCTCAATGCCTTCGGGCGTTTTCCAGACAAGGTCTTCCGGCGAGCGGTCCTTCAGCTCCTCGGCCGCGCGGCGGCGCCAGTCCTTCAAGCTGGGGGCGGTCTTTTTCGGGGATTTCCTGGACGATTTCGCCATGCCGTTTCTCAAGCGCACCATTGAGCCCTTCAGGCTTCCGGATTGCGGAGTATAGGCCAAACCCGCCGCCCCTTGGGCAGTGAAATTTGTGCAAGTGCGAAAAAAATTCCCCCGAAATGAAAAAATACCACTTATCCACACAATATATGGTGTGGCTATTGCTCGATTTTAGCAAATATAGTATTTGTCCATGGGTTCCCTGAACTCCGTTTTTGAACACATAACAAGGAGGCTTCGACCGCAAAACGTAGGCAGACCCTGGGATTGCCAGCGATAAAGCGCCGAAAAACCAACATGTCAGAAGAATGGACGCCAACACGCATCAGCATTCTCATTGCTTTGTGGGACGAAGGCCTCACTACCAGCGCCATGGGCGTACGGCTCGGCGTCACCAAAAACGCCGTCGTCGGCAAGGTTCACCGCTTAGGCCTGCCGAAAAGGGGGTCTCCGATCCGTCAAAAGCCGAAACCGGCCCAGATCATCAGCCTCGAGGCGCTTCGCGCCGGCATGTGCTGTTGGCCGGAAGGCGAGCCGGGAAAAGAGGACTTCCGTTTCTGCGGCGAACCCATCGTCCCGGAAAAACCCTATTGTGCCCACCATTGTGAACGGGCCTACGTCAAGAGCCTCAAGGACAAGAGGACCGCCGCCGCCTGAACGCTCGGCCCTCGGCGGCGCATTGCGGCCCTTGACCTGAAAGGCCCGGGGGCTAAGATCGCCCCGTTATGGAACCGATCTCCGTTTCCTTGCCGCTCGGCATTCGGCGAATTACCGACCCGGCCTCTTTTTGAGGACCGGGAACCCCCGTTGTCTGTCACCGTTTCAAGGAAGAGAGGTGCGTCCCATGACCACCTTATCCGGGTCTTTACCCGTTCAACGTCGCCAAACCGCCTGTTTCTCCATTATCGCCACCACCGAGCCGGGAACGATGCTCCGCGTATTGGAGATTTTCGCCAAGCGCGGGCTGGTGCCCGACCGTTGTCTGAGCGACGTCGCCGGCCCAAGGGGCGGGAAACTCCATATCGACATCCAGCTTGCCGATGCGGATGCCGGGCTTGTCGAGCGCCTGGCTCAATCCTTGCGCCAAGTGGTCTCGGTGCAATCGGTCCTGACATCGGAGAAATGCGTGCTTAAATCCGCATGAACCCCTTGCGAAAGGAAATCGGGTGAGCCTTGTCGACCGCATCCGGGATTGCGCCCGCTTCGAGCCCGGCCGCTACCGCCCTTTTGTCGTCGGCGGCGCCGCCGTGGGCCGGATCGACGAGGCCGTCGCCGGCCTGCTTAGGCCTTTCGCCGACGTCTTCGAGGTCACGGAAGACGCCGTAACCATGAACGAGGGGCTGAAGGTCCCCGGTCAACGGACCGAGGCCATGGCCGGGGTCCTGAAGGCGCTTCGCGGCGGCGGCCACATCCCCGGCTGGCGGGACGAGGCCTATCCGGTGGGCTCCGCGTTTTCGGCCCCGGCATTGTTGACCATGGAACGCGCCGCCGTGCCGTTGTTCGGAGTCAAGGGCTATGGCGTCCACGTCAATGGCTTTGTCCGCGACGGAGCCGAAATCAAGATGTGGGTCGGCAAGCGCAGCCTCGACAAACCGACCGGCCCCGGCAAGCTGGACCAGATCGTCGCCGGGGGGCAGCCGGCGGGGGTGTCGCTATCGGACAACGTGATCAAGGAATGCGAAGAAGAAGCCGGCATCCCGGCGGCCCTGGCCGCCACCGCCCGGCCGGTGGGAACGGTTTCTTATATTACCGAGCGCGAGGAAGGGCTTCGCGACGACGTGCTTTTCAATTACGACCTGGAACTGCCGGCCAACTTCGAGCCCACGAATACGGACGGCGAGATGGAGAGTTTTTTCCTTTGGCCGATGGCGCGGGTCATGGACACCCTGGCCAAGGGGGATGATTTCAAATTCAACTGCGCCCTGGTGGTTATTGATTTTCTGGTCCGATGGGGTTTTATCACCCCCGAAGATCCGGATTACATCGAGATTGTCCAAGGCGTAGACCGGCAATTTCCGGCGCCGATGGATCGAGGATAATGAAACAAGGGATGAAAATCATGAAACAAGAAAACTGGACCGTGTATCTATCGGGGGAAATTCATACCGATTGGCGCCAAAAGATTGCCGCCGGAGTCGAGAAGTCCAACCTGCCGGTGACGCTGCTCGGTCCCGTCACCGATCATGCCTCCAGCGACGACTGCGGCGTCAATATCCTTGGCGCTGAAGACGATGATTTCTGGAAGGACCACAAGGGCGCTAAGGTCAACGCCATCCGCACCCGGTCGATGATCCAAAAATCCGACATGATGGTCGTCCGGTTCGGCGACAAATACAAGCAATGGAACGCCGCCTTCGACGCCGGGTTCGCCGCCGCCTTGGGCAAGCCGATTATCACCCTTCATGACCCGGACCTGACCCATCCCTTAAAAGAAGTCGACGGCGCCGCGCTGGCGGTCGCCCAAACGCCCGAACAGGTGGTAAAGTTGTTGGCCTACGTTATCGATGGAACCCTGTAACCGGACCATTGGGGGCCGCCCGCCATGGACACACACGCCGACCGGCAAAACCTTTTCCCCAGGATCAAGCCTTTCGGGAAGGGCATGCTGTCGCTGGGCGGCGGCCATGAAATGTATTGGGAACAGTCGGGAAACCCCGACGGGGTGCCAGTGATTTTCCTGCATGGCGGACCCGGCGCCGGCGCCAATGCGGCGCATCGGCGTTTTTTCGACCCGGAATTCTACCGTATCGTCGTTTTCGACCAACGGGGCGCCCGACGCTCGAAGCCCTATGCCGGGCTTGAGGACAACACCACCCAGCATCTTATCAAAGACATCGAAACGCTCCGCCAGCACCTCGGCATCGACAAATGGATGGTCTTCGGCGGCTCGTGGGGTTCGACCCTGGCGCTGGCCTATGGAATCGAGCACCCCGAACATTGCACCGGTTTCGTCCTGCGCGGCATTTTCCTGGGCTCGGCGGCGGAACTCGACTGGTTTCTTAACGGAATCCGGACTGTGTTCCCGGAAGCCTGGCGGGCGTTCAGCGAATTCCTGCCCGAGGACGAACGGGGAGACCTCTTCGATGGTTATTACCGCCGACTGACGGACCTCGATCCCGAAATCCATCTTCCCGCCGCCGAAGCCTGGAACCGGTACGAAACCTCCTGTTCGGTCCATCGGCCTAATTTCGAGGACGGGGCTTCATCGGGCGGCGGATCGCAGTCCTTGGCGCTGGCCCGGATCGAAGCCCATTATTTCAAGAACGGGATGTTCCTGGACGACGATTACCTATTGGAGAACATCACCAAGGTCCAGGACCTGCCCGCAGTGATCGTCCAGGGACGTTACGACATGATTTGCCCCATCGTCACCGCCGACAAACTGGCCGCCCTCTGGCCTGGGGCCGAATACGTCATCGTGCCCGACGCCGGACATTCGGCCATGGAACCAGGTGTCCGCACGGCTCTGGTCAAGGCGACGGAACGCCTCAAGGGCCAGATCGGGAGATAACCGTTCAAACTCCCTTGGGGCGTAATTCCTTGAATCCGGAGGCAATTTCCCTAAGATGCGGAAGGTTTGGGTGATTTTTGGAAAGTCATTGAAGGGGGCGGCCGCACCGTGTTGAAACGGGCTTTTCTTGCTTTGTTGTTCGTGTTTCCGGCAGTGGGTCTGCCGCCCGCGCCGGCCCATGCCGACGACCCCGCTTTCCTGACCATCGGCGCCGGCGCCTTTGACTTCAACCGGCGAAAGGACGAAGGCGTCGAATTCCGGGTCGATTACCGTTCCGACTTCAAGATCTGGCATTTCAAGCCTTTCCTGACCGTGGCCGGGGTGACCAACGGCATGTCGTTCATCGGCGCCGGCATCCTGCTGGACATCTATTTCGGCCGCCGTTTTGTCGTCACCCCCAGCTTCGCGCCGACCTATTGGCGTGGCAAGACCAACGACCTGGACCTGGGCAATGCGCTGGAGTTCCGTTCTCAGATCGAATTCGCCTACCGTTTCGACAACCGGGCGCGGCTGGGTGTCGCCATTTCGCATTCGTCGAACGCGTCCATCGTCGATACCAATCCGGGGACGGAAACGATTCTGGTCAATTACTCCATTCCGCTCGGCAAGCATTTTAGCCGTTAACGCATCTTAATGATCCTTGCGCTCAAGGGGGCGATGGATGCAGATTCACCCTCGAGCGCCCGTAGCTCAGTCGGATAGAGCGCAGGATTCCTAATCCTGAGGTCGCGGGTTCGAATCCCGCCGGGCGCGCCACTCTTTCCTACGTTATTCTACCATAGTATACTGATATTGCGCTATTTTCTGGACAAGGAGGCCGGAGGCGCTCTACTCTTGTCTACGACACAAAACTGTATGATTCTACTCCAAAACGTTGCTGTGGCGTTGCTAGAAACCTCAGGATTTGCATTTTTTTCCTGAAATCGGGGCTCCCATGAAGGCAAAAATCACCAAAACATCTGTCGAAAGCATCGAACCGGGTACCCGTGACCAATTTATTTGGGACACCGAGATGAAGGGATTTGGTTGCAAGATCACGCCCAAGGGTGCCCGGGTCTATATCGTCCAGTACTCACACGGCGGCCGGTCCCGCCGGTACACCCTCGGTCGCCATGGCGAGGGGATAACGGCAGATCAGGCCCGACGGAAGGCTGCCAGCGTTAAGGGCCTGGTCGCCGACGGCGCGGATCCGGCCGCGACCAGGGCGGAGGATCGGGCCACGCCGACCCTCGCCGAATTCGCCGAACGTTACCTCACCGAGCACGCGGCGGTGAAGAAGAAGCCACTTTCCGAGGCCGCAGATGAATGCAATCTCCGCAACCATATCCTTCCCGCCCTCGGCCGTCTTAAGCTCACCGACATTACACGAGCCGACGTGGCTCGGTTCCATCAAGCCATGAAGGACAAGCCCGGCGCCGCCAACCGATGCCTGGCGCTTCTCTCCAAGATGTTAAACCTGGCGGAAAAGTGGGGCCTCCGTCCGGATGGCACCAATCCGACGCGGCACACCGATAAATACCCGGAGCGGAAGATCGAGCGGTTCCTCTCCAGCGAAGAGTTGGCGCGTCTGGGCGCGGTCCTGGTCAAGGCTGAAGATTCCGGTGAGCATCCCTCCGCAGTTGCCGCCATTCGTCTCCTGGTCTTCACAGGTTGCCGGCGCAACGAGATTCTAGAGCTCCAATGGGACCATGTGGACTTCGAGATTGGTTGTCTGCGGTTGCCGGACAGCAAAACCGGCTCCAAGTTGGTTCCCTTGGGAGCGCCGGCCCTCGAGTTGCTGGCAGGATTGTCTAAAGCCGAGGACAACCCCTACGTCCTTCCCGGCACAACGCCTGGTAAGAACTTCGTCGGTCTCCAGAAAGCATGGCAGCGTTTACGGGGCCAAGCGGAGCTTTCGGATGTTCGGCTGCACGACCTCCGGCACAGTTTTGCCTCGGTCGCCGCCGGAATGGGGGAAAGCCTGGTTTTGATCGGCGCGCTGCTTGGTCATACCGACATGGCGACAACAGCGCGGTACGCCCATCTTGCCATCGACCCCCGCCGCGCGGCCGCGGACCGGATCGCCGGGCGCATTGCGTCCTTGATGGAACCAACTCCGGGTGAAGTCGTCCCCATGAAACCTGGCGACGGTGACTTCCGATAATACTTCCTTATCGGAATCGACAGCGGGCATCATAATTTGGCCCACCAACTCTTAATCAGCGGGTCCAGGGTTCGAGTCCCTGCAGGCCCCCCAATAAAACCCCCGGTGACATTGCGTTATCGGACCATCCAATACAAATCTTCATTAGTGCCAGTCCCTCAAATCGAATGGGACGGGTAGTGAGATCGGCATGAGTTCCGTCATCACTCGAAATTTCAATCTTGACCCGCCCGTTTGTAAGAGCGGTG
>JADFNT010000102.1 GCA_022563215.1 Pseudomonadota bacterium | reverse complement strand
CGCCACCACCCATCCGGGCAATCCCCTGACCGACCCGGAATTCTCTGCCGGTGACAGCGATTCGCTTTCCGGCGGCGCCGGCCACGCCCCCCCCTGGGGCGGCCCCGGGGCCGACGTCATCCACGGCGACGTTCCGGATTTTTCCTCGTTGAGCGATGACTTCGATTTTTCCCTCGGCGACGAGACGGCCGGAAACGACGAGATCCACGGCGGCGACGGCGACGACACGCTCTATGGCGGCGGCGGCGACGATACCCTTTACGGCGATGCCGGCGCCGACCGGCTGGAAGGCAACGACGGCGCCGACACCCTCTATGGCGGCGCCGGGGCCGACAACATCTTCGGCTATGCCGGCGACGATATTTTGATCGGCGGCCAAGGCAACGACACGCTCACCGGCGGCACGGGCGCCGATCAGTTCGTCTTCGAGGGCGGCTCGGGCTCGGGCGCCCTGGCCCGTGCGACGTCGCTCGGCACCGACGTCATCGAGGACTATTCGACCGCCGACGGCGACACCTTCGCCCTGTCGGACGCCGATTTCGGCTTCGGCGACACCGGCACGCTGACCGACGGCAGCAATTATTTCGAAAGCGGAACCGCGACCCTGTCGGCGGCGCCCTTGGACGCGTCCGGCGGCACCGCCAATGCCGGGATTGTCGTTCTCGGCGACAGTTCGGGCACCGACGGCGTTCAGGTCTATTACACCGAGGATGCGTCGGCCATGACCACGGACAATTCCTACCAGATCGCCGACGTCACCGGCGCCAACACGTCCCAGATCGATGCCGGGGACTTTAATTTAAGGGCTTAGGACGCCCGGCGGTCCAAGCCCATCAAGATGGCGCTCTTGCCCGGTTGGATGCGCCGGTAGGACAGCGCTTCGGCGATGTGGAGGCGGTTGATTTTCGCATCCTCGGGCGCCGCGCCGTCGAGGTCGGCGAGCGTCCGGGCGACCCGCAGCACCCGGTGGAATCCCCTGGCCGACAGCCCCAGCCGTTCGGCGGCCTCGACCAGCAACCTGCGCCCGGCCTCGTCGGGCTTGGCGACGGCGTCGAGAAGCTTGCCGTCGGCGTCCGAGTTGGTGCGCACAGGCGCATCGCCGCCATGTTTTTCGTAGCGCGCCTTTTGCGTTTCCCGGGCCCGGGCGACGCGGGCCGCGATGGCGGCGGAACTTTCCGCCGCCGGCGGCAGGTCCAGGTCGGCGGGGTTGACCGCCGGCACGTCGACATGCAGGTCGATGCGGTCGAACAGCGGGCCGGAGATTTTCCCCTGGTAGTCCTGGGCGCATTTGGGCGCCTTCGAGCACGCCAGGGCCGGGTTGTCGAGGTATCCGCACCGGCATGGGTTCATCGCCGCGACGAGCTGAAAACGGGCCGGATAGGAAACATGCGCGTTGGCCCGCGCCACGGTGGCGCGGCCGGTCTCCAGCGGCTGGCGCAGCGCCTCCAGGGCAGCGCGCTGGAATTCAGGCAGTTCGTCCAGAAACAAGACACCGAGGTGCGACAGCGACACCTCGCCCGGCTTGACCCGCCGCCCGCCGCCGATCAGCGCCGGCATCGAGGCCGAATGATGGGGATCGCGGAACGGCCGGACCTGGTTCAGTACGCCGTTGGTCAGTTCGCCGGCGAGGCTGCGGATCATGCTGATCTCGAGGATCTCGGACGCATCCAGCGGCGGCAGAAGCCCCGGCAGCCTTGCCGCCAGCATCGATTTTCCGGCCCCGGGGGGGCCGACCATCAACAGGTTATGGCCCCCGGCGGCGGCGATCTCGACCGCCCGCTTGGCCGTCTCCTGGCCCTTGATGTCGGCCATGTCGGGGTATCTGGGCGCCTCGTCCGAAAGCTTGGCCTCCGGCGGGGTGAGAACCTGGCTGCCCTTGAAGTGGTTGATCAGGGCCAGCAGGTTTGGCGGCGCCAGCACCTCGACCTCGCCGGCCCAGGCCGCCTCCGGCCCCTGGACGCCGGGGCAGATCAGGCCCCGGGCGCAGGCATTGGCGTGAATGGCCGCCGGCAGCACCCCGGCGACCCGGGTCAGGCCGCCGTCGAGGCCCAATTCTCCGAGCGCCGTATAGGCGCCGATTTCGTCCATCGGCAGCACGTCCATGGCCGCCAACAGGCCGATGGCGATCGGAAGGTCGAAGTGGGAGCCTTCCTTCAGCACATCGGCGGGCGCCAGATTGACGGTGATGCGCTTGTTGGGCAGCGCCAGGCCCATGGCGTGAAGGGCGCCGCGCACCCTCTCGCGGCTTTCGCCGACCGCCTTGTCGGGCAGGCCGACGATGGTAAACGTCGGCAGCCCGGCGGACGTCTGCACTTGGACGTCCACGTCGAGCGTCTCGATGCCCTGAAAGGCGACCGTTGAGACCCGCGCCACCAAGAGATATTGCCTCCCTTATATGGGGGGTGGAGTGTATATGGAACGAAAAGAGAACGCGAGTCTTATTTATCGAAACCTATTTCACCTTCGCTTCAATCACGTCCCATATCCACGTCTCCAGCTTGACCCCGTCGAAGCGGTTGATCTCCTGAATGCCGGTCGGCGAGGTGACGTTGATCTCGGTCAGGTAGTCGCCGATGACGTCGATGCCGACGAAGATCAGGCCGCGCGCCTTCAAATCAGGGCCGATGGCGTCGCAGATTTCCCTGTCCCTCGGCGACAACGCGCATTTCACCGGCTCGGCGCCGACGTGCATGTTGGCCCGGGCCTCGCCGTCGGCCGGGATGCGGTTGATGACGCCCGCCGCCTCGCCGTCAATGAGGATGATCCGCCTGTCACCGTCGCGCACTTGCGCCAGGTATTTCTGGGCGATGATCGGCTGGCGGTAGAATTCGGTGAACATCTCCAAAAGTGCTGTCAGGTTTTCGTCCTCGGGCGTGACATGGAAGACCCCGGCGCCGCCGTTGCCGTAAAGGGGCTTCAGGATGATGTCCTTGTGTTCGGCCCTGAACGCCTTGATCCGGTCTGCGTCGGAAGAAATCAACGTCGGCGGCATCAGGTCCGGGAACCGGGTGACATAGAGCTTCTCGGGCGCGTTCCTGACCTCGGCCGGATCGTTGACGACCAGGGTCTCCGGGTGGATGTGCTCCAACAGGTGCGTGGTGGTGATGTAGCCCATGTCGAAGGGCGGATCCTGGCGCATCAGCACCACGTCGACGTCACCGAGATCGATGGTTTCGGATGGGCCTAGATCGTAATGGTGGCCCTTGTCGCGCTTGACGCTCAACGGCTGGGCCTGGGCCAGCACCCGGCCGCCGGCGAACGAAAGCTGGTCGGGCAGGTAGTGATAAAGGGCGTGCCCGCGGTCCTGCGCTTCCAGCGCCAGCACGAAGGTGCTGTCGGCGTCGATGTCGACGGTTTCGATGTGGTCCATCTGGATGGCCACTTTTAACGCCATGAACAGTCTCCAAAACGTTTAACCACTAAGGCGCAAAGGCGCCAAGAGTTGATAAAAGCCCTTTCTGTCTTAGTGTCTTGGTGGTGAATTTGCTAACTAATTAAGCTTGGCGCGCAGTTCCTGCAAGAGCGTGGAGGTATTGTACCGGGCCGCATCGGCGCCGCACCGGCGCAAGTATTCCTCAAGCGCCCGGACCGCGTCCTCGAGATGATCGAGCCGCGCATGGAGAAGCCCCGTTTCGCGCCAAAGCCCGGGCCTGTCGGGCGCGAACAGCAACATCACCTCAAGCGTTTCCAGGGCGTCGTCGAACCTTTCTTCGCGAAGCAGGCGGGTCTTTATGTTGCCCTGAAGGCGCAACAGGATGTCCCGGTTTCCCATGTCGCGGTAGTGTTCGGGCCTTAGCTCGACATGGTTGCCGGCGATGGCCTTGAACATGCCGCGCATGTCCCTGGGCTCGACAACCGCGCCGCCGGCGAAGGGGTCGAGGATTATGCGCTCGCCGCCGGCTTCCAGGCGGACCAGGAAACGGCCGGGAAAATCGAGCCCGGAAATGTCCCATCCCAGGGTCCGGGCCGTTTGCATGAAAAGAATGCCGATGACGATGGGCATGCCAGAACGGCTGTCGATCACCCGCATCATGTTAACGGCGTCCAGATCGTCGAAAACCTCTTGCGTGCCGCCGTAGCCGTATCGCTTGACGATCACCTGGACCAGCCCTTCGATGCGAAGATCGAGCGGGACCAAAGGCTCGGTGCCGCCGACATAGGTGCGGACTTCTGAAATGATGCGTTCCATGTGCCGCCGGTAGGGTTCGAGGCGGGCCCCGGGCCGGTCCGCGGCGGCCAGGACCAGGGCCGATTCGAACAGGTCGATGGCGCCGTCCTCGGCGCCGCCGATTTCGGTCAGCCGGGCCCGGATATCGAGGGGCAGCCTCAAGACCGGCCCTTTTTCACCCGCACGTGGCTGATGATCCGGCGCACGTAACCGATGCCCCGGCCGTGGGCAAGGATGCGGTCGAGCTCACCCTGGTCCTGGGCGATGCCGATCAGGTAAACGATTCCGTTTACCGTTTCGATGGAAAAATTAATGGCCAGAATCTTCTTGTCGAAGGTGATCTTGGTTTGCAACTGGGCGGTGATCCAGGAGTCCCTGGCCATGTCCCTAAGCGATGACTGGCCGATCTGAATCTCGTTGATGACGTCCTTGACGCCCTCCGTCTTCCACGCCAGCTTCACCGCCGCCGCCCGCATGGCCTCTTTTTCCAGCGTGCCGGTCAGCAGCACCCGGCCCTCGTAGACCTCGACCCCGACGCCGGTGACGTAGGCTTCGCCGGCATCGAGCAATTGGGTGCGTAACTTCGTCGCCGTCGCCAAATCCCGGGCCACGCCCCGCACGCCCCGCTCCTGATAGGCCGCCGTGCCGACGGCGGCGCCGCCGCCGATGACGACACCGACGCACCCCCCCAGGGCACCAAGAACTCCGGCGGCCAGGACAACAACGCAAACCACGGCCGCGGCGCGGCGGAAACATGAAAATGAAACAGCGTGGATCATTGGAATCGGCCTTGATCAACTGTGGTCAGCGAATCGCTATTCTAAAGCACATAAAGTTTGAATGGAATCATTCGGACTTTATGGGCTTTGGTTGCGGAGGTAAGCCGCAACCCGCCGCGTAGCGGGCGTGAGCCTTAAAGGGCCTAAGATTCCGGGCGCCAAGCGTCTACAAGATGAACGGGCAGTTTCCATGGGACGACCAATATGACGTCGAAACGTTGATCCAGGGCGCTTAAGGCCGGCCGCGACTGGATAAAGGCTCCGGCGGCGCGGACGATGCGGCCCGCTTGGCGGGGCCTAAGCGATTGCGCCGCCGCGCCGAGGTCCCCCCGGGCCTTGACCTCGACGAAGGCGAGGACTTGGCCGCGCCGGGCGACGATGTCGATCTCGCCGACGGTTGAGCGAAACCCCCTGGCGACGATGCGATATCCCCTGAACCGCAAATGCCACGCCGCCAGTGCTTCGGCGAAACGGCCGAATTTCCAGGCCCGTTGTTTTTTTTGGACCCCAGTGGCCTTGCTCATTTCCTACCTTTGAGCTCAAGCGCCCGTGCGTAGACCCGCCGTTTGGGAAGCCCCGTGGCCGTCGAGACCAGTTCCGCCGCGTCGCGCACGGTTTCGCTTTTAAGGGCTTTGAGGAGGCGGCGGTCAAGCTCCGCTCCGTCGGCCGCCTTTGCGGCCCCGGCCTCGATGACCAGGGTGACCTCGCCCTTGGGCGGCCCGGATTCCCGGTAGTATCCGGCCAGCCCGGCCAGGGTGCCGCGCCGGGTCTCTTCGAACTTCTTCGTCATCTCGCGGCTGACGGCGGCCCGCCGGTCGCCGAGGACTTCCGCCATGTCGGTGAGCGATGGGGCAAGCCTTTTTGCCGATTCCATGATCACCAGGGTAGCGGGGATTTCGGCGATGGTGGCCAGAACCTTGCGCCGGGCGGCGGATTTCGGCGGCAGGAAGCCCAAGAAGAAAAACCGGTCCGTCGGCAGCCCCGAAACCACCAGCGCGCTCAGCACCGAGGACGCGCCGGGAACAGGCGTAATGGCGATTCCTTCGGCCAAGCAGGCGCACACCAGCTTATATCCGGGGTCGGACACCAGGGGCGTGCCGGCGTCCGACACCAAGGCCACGATTTGGCCTTTTTTCAGGCGTTTGATTAGTTTTGGCCCCGCCTTTTCGGCGTTGTGTTCGTGATAGGGCGTCAGCGGCCGGGATATCCCGTGGATGGCCAACAGCTTGGCCGTGACGCGGGTATCCTCGCAGGCGATGACGTCGGCCCGGCCCAAGGCGTCGAGTGCGCGAAAGGTAATGTCGCGGGCATTGCCGATCGGGGTGGCGACGAGGTAAAGCCCGGAAGCCGGCTTCGATGTCCGAGAGCCAGCCGATGGTTTACTCGCGCCGCCGCCGTGGCTAGGCTTTGCCCCCGGGAGTCCAGCGGGAGTTCCGGTTTCGGAACCGGATTTATCAGGAGAAGTCGACGCCGCCGATGACCGCTTCTTTCGCTTGCCTTTCGCGTTTCCGCG
>JADFNT010000101.1 GCA_022563215.1 Pseudomonadota bacterium | reverse complement strand
GGCGATGCCTTGGAAGACCTTGTCAAGAACTACGGGGTCAAGGTGGCGGAGCTTCCGGACGACGTGATCGCCGAGCTTCGCAAGAAGACCGCCGAAGTGCTGGAAGCCGGGGCGGCGGCGAATCCGATGACCCGCAAGGTCCACGACTCCTTCATGGACTTCAAGAAAAAGCACGACAAGTGGGCCAACTTGAGCGAACGCCAATTCGCCGTGCGCGTCCGCGGCGGCTGATATCGGTGCGGTCCCGCGTTCCCTCGGGGGCGCGGGGCCGCGACCGTCCCAGCGGTCGGCGCCGTTCCTGAAAGACCGAAAATCTAGGTTCCCGGTCGGTCGAGAAGGGGTATAACCCTTGCCGTCGGCCGGCGGGACAACTGGTCGTGCCGCGTAACGGCCATTTTTTTTATTATGAGAGGGGACATCGGCCGCCGAGCCATGACCATTCAACACCTCAAATTTCTTTGTTTCCTTTACCTCTATCCCGAGGGGCGCATCGGCCGGCTGACCTTCGCCGCCGGGCTGGCGGCGCTGGTGCTGGCGGGGATCGGCGTCCATGCCCTGGTTTCCATGGAAGGGCCGGCGTGGTTCTTCCTCGACTGTTTCCTCGTGCTGTTCGCCATGGTGCTGGCATCGAAGCGGCTCCTCGACCGCGGGCGGCCGACGTGGTTCCTGTTTATGGGGCTTGCCCCCGTCGCCTGGCTGGTCATCACCCTCGACCCGAAGATCGAGTTCCTCCAGCGCGACGCCTGGGTGGCGCTGGCCCTTTTTACCGGCTTGCTGACGGTGTGGCTGGCGGCCGAACTGTTCGTTCTGCCGTCTCGTCCGTCCGACGTCTCCGGGCCCGGCGAGATCAGCCTCGCCGGCGGCATCGACGCCTTCGTCGACGTGGTCGGGCGGGTCGCCGCCTGGGTCTGCCTGGCGCAGGTGGCGCTGGTGGCCATGAACGTGCTCCTGCGCTACGCCCTTCGCATCGGTCCCATGGAGCTTCAGGAGCTGGAATGGCACATGATCTCGCCGATCGCGCTGATCGGCATGTGTTACGCGCTCCGCCACGGCGACCACGTGAAGGTGGACATCTTATACGACAAATTCGATGAGAGCTCGCGCAACATGATCGACGCGCTCGCCGCCATCGTCACCATCGTCATATCGGTCCTCATCATCTATATGGCGACTAAATTCGTCGGCCAGGCCTACGTCGTCGACGAGGGCTCGCCCGACCCGGGCGGCTTGCCGCACCGGTGGTTGCTACGCTCGTTCATTCCCATCGGTTTCGCGATCCTGGCCATGCAGGCGTACGGGAACCTGTTGAAGACCGGCGTGCTCCGGGCGTTCCACCGCCGGTCCCTCGGCTGAGACCGGGAAGCGCCCCATGGAAGACCTGGTCCGCGAACTGATCTACGCCTTGGGCGATGCCGTCGGGCTCGGGGAATTTATATTTCCCGTCCTCATGGGATTGTTCCTGTTCTTTCTGCTGTTCCTGGGCTTTCCGGTGGCCATCGCGCTTGCCGCTTCCGGGTTCCTGTTCACCTATCTCGCGGGCGAGTTCCCGTTGTTCAACCTGCTGCCGATCCGCATTTTCGGAGTCGTCGACAACCAGACCCTGATGGCCATCCCGCTGTTCGTGTTCATGGGCGTGATGCTCGAACGTTCGCGCCTGGCCGAGGAGTTGCTGGACGTCATCGGCCACGTCGCCGGGGGGCTTAGGGGCGGCATGGGGCTGGCCATCATCCTCGTCGGCGTGCTTATGGGCGCGTCCACCGGGATCGTCGGCGCCACCGTGGTCACCCTGGGGCTGCTGACCCTGCCGGTGTTCCTGCGCCGCGGCTATTCCAAGTCGCTCGCCTGCGGCACCATCTGCGCGTCGGGGACTTTGGGGCAGATCATCCCGCCGAGCCTGGTGCTGATCCTGCTTTCCGACATCCTCGGCACCGGCCTCGGCACGCTGTTCGCCGCCGCCATGCTCCCGGGCCTGCTGCTGGCCGGCCTATACTCCGTTTACATGCTGGGCGTGGGTTGGCTTCGGCCCGACATGGCGCCGGCGATCCCCAAGGAAGAGCGCGACCTGATGCCCCGGCGCGAACTCCTACGCAAGCTCATCGTCGTCGTGATTCCGCCCCTCGGCCTGATTGTCGCGGTCCTGGGCTCGATCATCGGCGGCATCGCCGCGCCGACCGAGGCCGCCTCCATGGGCGCCCTCGGCAGCATTCTCATCGCCGCCTTGGGCCGGCGGCTGACCAAGGGGGTGATCGCCGAAACCGTACAGGGGACGCTCCGCATCAGCGCCATGGTGTTTTTCATCCTCATCGCCGCGCAGGCATTCTCGCTCGCGTTCCGGGGGCTCAACGGCGACGAGATGATCGAGATGCTGTTCGAGTTCGTGCCCGGCGGCGTCAACGCCTACATAATTTTCGTACTGTTGATGCTGTTCCTGCTCGGCTTCTTCCTCGAATGGATCGAAATCTGCTACATCGTCCTGCCGCTGTTCTGGCCGATCCTGGATAAGGCCGGCGTCGACCCGGTATGGTTCGCGATCCTGGCCGGCATCAACCTGCAGACCTCGTTCCTGACGCCGCCGGTGGGGTGGGCGCTGTTCTTCCTGAAGGGCGTCGCCCCGCCCGAGGTGTCGTCGATGGACATCTACGTCGGCGTCATGCCGTTCGTCGGCTTGCAGCTCATCGGGCTGGTGCTGCTGTTCATGTATCCGGAACTGGCCACCTGGCTGCCGAACGCCATCGGCTGGTAACGGCCGCCTAGAACCCGGCGGCGATGCCGTCGCTTCGTGGATCGGCGGCGCCTTCGATCAATCCTCCCTTTTTCCCCTCGGGCGGATGATGGACCAGGGCCCCGGCGTGGCCCATGAATTCCTCGAACGGGCCGACCACCTCGACGTCATGGCCGGCTTCCCGAAGGGCTTCGATGGCGGCTGGTTCGAAACGGTTTTCGATCCGCAGATTCGTCGTCTCCGCGCCCCAGGTGCGGCCTAGAAGCCAACGCGGAGCCGTCACCGCCGTCTGCAGGTCTTGGCCGTAGAGCACATGACGGGTGAAGATCATGGCCTGGGTCTGGGGCTGGCCTTCGCCGCCCATGGTGCCGTAAGCCATGATGCGTCCGTCGAAAAGCCGGGCCAGTGCCGGCTGGATGGTGTGAAGGGGCCGGCGCCCCGGCATCAGGCAGTTGTGGGCGCCGTCGTCCAGGTTGAAGCTGGTGCCCCGGTTCTGCCAGGTGATCCCGGTTTCCGGCAGGGTCACGCCGGAGCCGAACTCCCAGTAGATGCTCTGGATGAAGCTGACGGCGCGGCCTTGCCCGTCAACGGCGGCCAGCCAGACGGTATCGCCCGGGGGCGCGGCTTCGGGCCACGGCGCCGCCCAGGCCGGATCGACCGAGGCCGCCATGGCGTCCAGGGCCTCGCCGGTCAGGAAATCGCCGGGCCGGACGTCCATGTAGGCGGGATCGGTGACATGGGCGTCGCGGACTCTGAAGGCGCATTTCGTCGCCTCGACGAGGCCGTGAATGAACTCGAAGCCTTCCGCTTTGCCGACGCCCAGCCGCTCGAACACACCGAGCAGGATCAGCGACGCCAGACCCTGGGTCGGCGGCGGCATGTTGCAAACCGTGCCGGAGGCAAGCTTGACCTCCAACGGCGACACCACCAATGCTTGATGACCGGCCAGGTCGTCGGCGGAAACCGGGCTGCCGGCGTTTTCCAGGTCTGCCGCGATGTCCCGCGCCAAGCCGCCCCTATAGAAATCATCCAAACCGTCCCGGCCAAGCCTTTCCAGGGTTTTGGCGAAGGCGGGGTTCTTGAACGGGGCCCCCGTTTCCGGCGCCTTGGCGTTCATCAGATAGGTTTCGGCGAACCCGGGAACGTCCTTCAACTCCGGCATTTTTTCGGCCGTGTTGTCGTGCTGGCTGGCGGTCACCGGGAAGCCCTCGCGGGCATGGTATTCGGCGTCCTCCAGAAGCCTCGACAGGGGAAGCCGGCCGCCCCATTGGCTGCTCATTTCCAAGGCCTGCCGCCAGCCCGACACCGCGCCGGCAACCGTCAATGCGGCCAAGGGGCCCCTGGACGGAATGGTGTCGAATCCCTGGTCCCGGTAAAAGGCAATGTCCGCCTTGGCCGCCGCGCCGCCGCAGGCGTCTATGCCGACAACGTCGCTTCCGGGCGCCGAGATAAGCCAGAAATTATCGCCGCCAAGGGCATTCATGTGCGGATAGACCGAGACAATGGTGGACGCCGCCGCGATCATCGCTTCGATGGCGTTGCCGCCTTCGGTCAGCACGCGTAGCCCGGCCTGTGAGGCCAGGTGATGGGGTGCCACCACCATGCCGCGGGTGGCTGTCGTCGTCTGCAGCATCGGGTCTCCTTGGTCCTACGGGCGGGGATTGTTAAGGGCGGGCAGTTTGCCGTGATCGGGCCTAAAGGGCAACCGGATGGCGAACGGCCCATCGCCGGAGCCCTTCTCCCGGCACGATACACCCCTTTGGGAAACGCGGGCCTTGTGCAACACCGCCCGAGAAGGCATATAAAACGCTGAAAAGAATGCTCTTCGGCGGGCGCCGCCCCAAAGTACCGCCGCAGGACGACCTCCTGGGACGACAAGGACGAATCCCCGATGAAACTCGCCATCCTCAAGGAAACCCGGGCCAACGAAACGCGGGTGGCCGGCTCACCGGAAGTGGTCAAGAAATTGATCGGGCTCGGCTTTCAGGTCGTCGTCCAGCAGGACGCGGGGCGGGACGCGTCCTTTACCGACGCCGCTTTCCGCGACGCCGGCGCCACCATCGCCAAGGACGCCCGGGCGGCGTTGAAGGGCGCCGACATGGTTTTCAAGATCCAGGCCCCCCAGGCGGGTGAAATTCCGGCGATCAAGAAAGGCACGATCTTGGTGGCTTCCCTGGGCGCGCTTTCCAACCCGAAAGAGATGCAGGCCCTGGCCCGGGCCGGGCTGACGTCGTTTGCCATGGAGTTGATGCCGCGCATCAGCCGGGCGCAAAGTATGGATATCCTGTCCTCGCAGTCGAACCTGGCCGGTTACAAGGCGGTGCTGGACGCGGCCTCGGAATTCGGCCGCGCCTTTCCGATGATGATGACGGCGGCGGGAACGGTAACCCCGGCCAAGGTCTTCATCATGGGCGTCGGCGTCGCCGGCCTGCAGGCCATCGCCACCGCCAAGCGGCTCGGCGCCATCGTCACCGCCACCGACGTGCGCCCGGCGACCAAGGAACAGGTGGAAAGCCTGGGCGGCAAGTTCCTCGAAGTCGACCCGGAAATGGAAAAGGACGCCCAGACCGAAGGCGGGTACGCCAAAGAGATGCCGCCCGAGTATTTCGCCAAGCAGAAGAAGGTCGTCGCCGAGCACATTACCAAGCAGGACATCGTCATCACCACGGCGTTGATCCCGGGCCGACCGGCGCCGGTTTTGGTGACCGAGCAGATGGTCGCCACCATGAAGCCCGGCGCGGTCATCGTCGATCTGGCGGTCGAGGCGGGGGGCAATTGCCCGCTGTCGAAGCTCGATCAGGTGGTGAAAACCAAATACGGCGTCACCATTATCGGCCATGGCAACGTCGCCGGCCGTCTGGCCGAGGACGCCAGCGCGCTGTTCGCCAAGAACCTGCTTAACTTCATCACCCCCCTGGTCGATCCCGAAACAAAGACTCTGGCCATCGACTGGGAGGACGAAATCGTCAAGGGCACCCTGGTCACCCGCGACGGCAAAGTGGTGCATCCGATGCTGATAAAGAAGAAACCAGGGAAAAAGCCGGCCGGGAAAGCCAAAAAACCGGCGTCTAAACCAAAACCCAAAGGGAATTGACCATGGATGCGGAAACCATCAGGGACATGGCCGCGGAAATGGCGACGGAAGCCGCGACCCTGTTCGAAAAATCCGAAAAACTGGCCAACGCATCGACGAAACTGGTCGAGGTCCAGACACAAGGCGGCGGCGACCCGTTTTTGGGCCTGTTCACGGTTTTCGTGCTCGCCTGCTTTATCGGTTTTTACGTCGTCTGGAGCGTCACCCCGGCGCTTCATTCGCCGTTGATGGCGGTCACCAACGCCATCTCGTCGGTCATCATCGTCGGCGGGCTTCTTGCCGCCGGGCCGACGGAGATGGATTTTTCCAAGCTCATGGGCTTTATGGCGGTGACCCTGGCGTCGGTCAATATCTTCGGCGGTTTCATCGTCACCAATCGCATGTTGGGCATGTTCAAGAAGAAAAAAAGCTAGGGCGGGGGAAGGGACATGACAGGATTTGCCTATCTCGTCGCTTCGGTGCTGTTCATCCTCGCCCTTCGGGGGCTGAGCTCGCCTGAAACCGCCCGCCGGGGCAACCTTTACGGCGTTGCCGGCATGGTCATCGCCATCGTCACGACCCTGGCCAACCCCGGCGTCGTCAGCTTCTCGATGATCCTTCTGGGGATGTTGATCGGCGGTTCCATTGGCACCGTGGTCGGGCTCAGGATCA
>JADFNT010000100.1 GCA_022563215.1 Pseudomonadota bacterium | reverse complement strand
GCCGGGGGCCGCTCTTTGACATTGTGAATAGGAAGAACTGATCGCGGCGGCGATTTTCCACGCCTTATTTTAGTCCCTGTCAGGCCTTCGGCCTTCCGCGCCTCTTGGTTTTAAAATGCTTACCTTTGTTTACCTATGCTGACCAATGCGTACTTTCCGGCCAGGATTTTCCATAATGCCGGGGCTCGGTCAAAAAAGCCGACAAAAGCCAACGAATGCCGACAAAAGCCAGCACTTCCATGGGGATTTTCCATAATCCCACGCCTACCCTCAAACGGCTGGATTACGCCCTGCCCCCTCACTCCGTCCAGGGCCGGCGTCCCTGGTAGGGGTATTTGGGATCGGAATAACCGGGCGTCGACGGGTGGCCCGACGGCACCATGGCGTCAATCAGCGCCTCGTCCTTGGCCGTGAATTCGTGGTCCAGGGCTCCCAGGTATTCCTTCCACTGGGCCATGGTCCGGGGTCCGGCCAGCACCGAGGTGACGATGGAATTGTTGAGCACCCAGTTAAACGCGAACTGGCCCGCCGTCATGCCGCGCTTTTCGGCGTGCTTCTTGATCTTGCGGGCCATCTTCAATGATTCGGGGCGGAACTCCGTCGACAGCATCCGCTTGTCGCCGCGCCCGGCCCGGGTGCCCTTGTCCGGGACCTTGCCCGGCGCGTACTTGCCGGTCAGCACGCCGCGGGCCAGGGGGCTGTACGGCACGACGCCGAGGCCGAAATACTCGCACGCCGGCAAGACGTCGGTTTCCGGCATCCGGTTCATGGCGTTGTAATAGGGCTGGCAGACCACCGGCGGCGGCGCGCCCATGGCCTGCGCCAGGCCGCACAGGGCGGCGATGCGCCAGCCGGCGTAGTTGCTGATGCCCCAATACCGGGCCTTGCCCTGGGCGATGATGTCGGCGGCGGCCTGGATGCTTTCCTCCATCGGTGTTTCAAGGTCGTCGAGGTGAAAGTAATAGATATCGACGAAATCGGTGCCCAGGCGCTTGAGGCTGGCGTCGATGGACCGGTGGATATGCTTGGCCCCCAGCCCTTTCTCGTTCGGCCCCGCCCCCGGCCCCACGGGATTGCCGACCTTGGTCGCCAGGACCCAGTCGTGACGCTGGCGCTTGATCGCCCGGCCGACGACCTTTTCCGATTCGCCCTTCGCGTACGCATCGGCGACGTCGATGAAGTTGACTCCGGCATCCCGGGCCGAGGCGATGATGCGCTTCGAGGCCTGCTCGTTGGTCCGCCCGCCGAACATCATGGTGCCGAGGCAGATCGGTGAAACCATAAGACCGCTTAGGCCTAAGCACCTATAATCCATGATAAATTTCCCTCCCAGGGCGGTTGGGGACGAAGGCCCGTTTTCGGTATAGCAGCTTGCCGGCGGCATGTCACAGGGCGTTGCGTGGCACTTGAAACGGGGCTTCCGGACCCCGCCGCCCCTGTCGGGTTGGGGCAAAAAATGGCAGAATGATCGCTGAATCGATTCTCTATCCGGCGATTATCATCAGCGGTGATTGAATCGCCAGGAAACTGGTGCGCGCGCAGGGTCGGCACAGACACGTGTTCAAGACATGTGTCCAAGATATGGGGGCCCGGCATTTTAAGGTCATGGTGAGGAATATTATGAATTCCGTTTTTCACCGTTCGGGCCGCCCCTCTTCACGACGGGGCCGCGGGGGGCTGATATGCGCCGTCTTTTTGGCGGCGGCGTTCCTGTTCGCCGGCGCCGGCCCGGCCGAAGCGGCCAAGCACGCAGATCTTAAAGGATCGACGCTGGAGCTTTTCAAGGCCGTCGCGCTCAACGACATGGCCGGGGTCAAGAAAAGCATCGACGACGGCGCCGATCTTTACGCCGAGAACGAAGAAGGCATGTCCGCCGCCGATCTGGCCGTCGACAAGGGCCATTTCATCGTCGCCCATTACCTGTTGTCGCGCCGCCTTGCCGAACAGACGCCGCCGGTGGCCCTGGTCCCCGGCAAGGCGAAGGAAGCCCAAAAAGCGGCGAAGTCCCGGCCGAAGCGGAAATTCGCCGCCCCGCCGCCTAAACCTCCGGCCCCGCCGTCCATGGAGTTAGCCAAGCCAAGGGCCAAGCCAGAGAAGACCCCCGGCGAAACCCCGGAAACGACCCCCCCGGACACAGGAGAGACCGTCGCCGAAATCCCGCCGGCGGAGGCCAAGGACAAGCCGACGGAAACAGCCGCCGAAGCACAAGAAACACAGGTTGCGCCGGATGCGGAGGAGACCGTCGCCGAGGCGCCGGATGCGCCGGAGACCCCAGGCAAGCCGCTGGCCTGGGAAGGCCCGGTCTCGTTCTTCGAGTCGCTGGTCGATCTGATCACCCCGGGCGGCGAAAAACCGCCGCCAAAGCCTGAAGTCACCGCCAAGGAGGCCGACGCCAAAGGGACGCCAGGGGCGGAACCGGGGGTAGCGCCAGGGGCGGAACCGGGGGCGGAACTGGAGGAAACCATCGTCGAGGAGGCGGTCGAGCAATCGGACGAGATAATTGTCGACGTCACCGGCGACGACGCCACGGCGGGGGACATCGTCGTCGAAATCACCGACGAGCCGGTGGTCACACTGGAAGAGACGGACCTGGAAACGGTGACCATCGAGCCGGATTTGGAGGACGAGACCAAGAAGGAAGACGAAGCCAAACCCGAACAACCCGGGGAGAGTTTCCTCGACCGCATCGCCGGCCTGTTCACGTCCGACGACAAGAAAGACGCCATGAAGGGAAAGCCGGAGGAGCAAGGGCCGGCCAGGGGAGCCCCCGCGGTCAGCGAAATCGAGACCTATGAGCTGCCCCTGCCGCCGCCCCGGATAACGGCGCCGAAGAAGTTTCCGTCCAAGTTCCTGGACAAGCTGGCCGATTTCCTGGAATCCGGCGACGAGGAGGCCTTCAAGGCCTGGCTGCCGGAAATGCAGGTCGTGAACCCCGCTGCCCTGAGCGCCCTTGGCACCCAAAGGCCCCCGGCGGAACCGGCTGAAGTCGCCGCCAAGCCCGAGGACGCCGAACCCGAAAGCGTTGAAATGGCGGCGGTCGAAAAGGCCCCCCTCGAGCCCCCGCCCGGGGCACTATCGGGCGAAGATGAAAAACCGATGACGGCCGAGGATGACAAGCCTGCCGTTGCCGAAGCCTCGGCCCAGGAACCGGCCCGGGAACCGGACGACAAGCCGGGCATGATCAAGGGCGTCTTCAACAAGCTGGTCGGGATTTTGACTCCGGATTTCGGCGACAAGGACCGGTCCGGGCGGTTGGTGCTGGAACCGGACGAGAAACTCGCCCAGGCTGGGAAAAAGGACGCCGCCGGCGGGGAACAGGCCCCCGGGGAACAGGCAGGCGGGGACAAGCCGCCGAAGTACTGGCCGATCACCGAAGTGAAGTCGGCCGAGACGCCGCCGCTGACGGCGAGAAAACCGGTACGGGGGTCCCTGCTCAGGACCTCATTGACGGGGGTGACGCTGAGCCTCGGTGAATCCGTTTCGCTGGAGAACAGCTTCCCGCCCGCGGGCGCGGGAATCGATCCCTACAACCGGTGCGTCAAGAAGAACCGCGGGACCACCCTTTTCTGCCTCGAGACCGTCGACTGGCCGGAAGCCATGCAGCCCGATTTCCTGGTTCCGACGATCCTTTACACCGGCCAGAAGGCCATCGCCCGCTATGACCAGGGCATCGCCAGCCGCTTCCACGCGCTGTTCCCGTCCGAGTCCTTCCAGCGCATCGCCGGTTATTTCCACCAACGGTTCGGGGAACCCACGGACGCCTGGAACCGCTCCATCGCGCCCTTCGCCCAGCCGCGCCAGGACAACCCGACCCTGGCCTGGCGCAGTATCGACCCCGAGTCCCAGGTGATCACGGTTTTGGAAATCCGCAAATACGACGACAGCCGGGGCGGCTTCCCGGACACAAAACGCGGCGCGGTGATGCTGTATCTGGCCAATGCTCCGCCCATCTTTCCGCAGGTTTCGTCGCACGAACTGATGCGTCTTAGCCGCGGCACCATGGGACCGCCGCCGGCGCCGGGAGCAGCCAAGGGAACTCCAGAGGCGCCCCCCGAAACAGAGGCCGAACCCGAGGCCGAGAAACCGCTGTCGGAAATGACGTCGGAGGAGATTCAGGCCGAGCGGAGAAAGCGCAAGGCCAAGGAGGCGGTCGAAGACTCGTTCGAACTGCCGCCCGATCCCCTGGGCCGTTGACCGGTCCCCTTTGTCTCAGGCGCCCCTAAAAGGCCCCGAAAGCCCGAATCCATGCCTCCAAAGGCCCCTTTTCCCTCTTTGGGGCATCCGCCTTGCAAGGCGAAAACCCTTAGTCAGACTAGGTTTTATGATTAACATTGAAGCCATGCCCATCATCCGTATATATCCAGTTCAACCTGATTAGAGCGCCTCTAAACGTTCATTGGCGCTGGTGGGTTTGACGTGGACTTGAAAAAGGAGGGGTGGTTCATGGCTGGCATCCTTAGCAATCTTAAATCGACGGTGATCGCCGGTTTCGTTTTGACGGTGGTCATGGTCGTTATCGTCGTCGGCGCGACGGGTGAAGGCATGCCCGGCGATCGCGCCTGGATCACGTTCATGTGGCGCTGGCTGCACGTGCTGAGCGCCGTCATGTGGATCGGGCTGCTGTGGTATTTCAACTTCGTCCAGATCCCCAACATGCCGAACATCCCGGACGATCAGAAACCGGCCATCAGCAAGGTCATCGCGCCGGCGGCGCTGTGGTGGTTCCGCTGGGCCGCCATGGCGACCATCGTTACCGGACTGCTGCTGGCGCTCGGCAACGGTTATCTGATGCAGGCGCTGACGCTGGGCCTCACCGACGGCGTCGCCAAGCACACGGCCATCGGCATCGGCATGTGGCTCGGCATCATCATGTGGTTCAACGTCTGGTTCATCATCTGGCCGAAACAGAAGATCGCCTTGGGTATCGTCGAAGCCGAGGCCGACGCCAAGGCCGCCGCGGCAAGGACGGCGATGCTGTTCTCGCGCACCAACACAATGCTTTCGGTCCCCATGCTCTACGCCATGGTTTCGGCGCAGAACATCTACTGACGACGAACGACGACGGACCCTGGGGAAAGCGGAGCCTTCGGGCCCCGTTTTCTTTTGCCGACCTTTATCCCGACCGCTCCTACTCGACGGCGATCAACGCCACCGCCGCGGCACGGTCCTCGGCCAGGAGCACGTTGAAGGTCCGGCACGCCGCCCCGGTATCCATCCATTCGAGCGCCACGCTTTCCTCCTTGAGGCTCCCTCTCAGCCCCTTGGGCGGCGGTTCGAACGCCGCCCCGCAGCCGATGATCAGGATATCCACGTCAGAAGCGCCAATGGCCTCGGCCAGGCTCTCGAGGGTAATGTCCGCCGCCTCGCCGACGGACCAGGCGACGGTGCGTTCGGCGAACACCAGGACCGAGCCTTCGTGGACCTGACCGGCGATGCGGAACTTGCCTGCGCCGTAGCCCTGAATCAGCTGCCGGCCGGCAGGAACAATGGGCGTGATGTCCAGTCCCGGAATGGTCCTAAGGCGACGGCGAGGCCGCCTCCTCCGCTTGTTTCCACCTCTTCGGTTCACCGCCCCGGCCGCGCCGGATGTTCATGTACAGCAACACCGGCACCGCCAGGCAGATCGACGAATAGGTGCCGATGATGACGCCCCAGATCATGGCGAAGCTGAAATCGCGGATCACCTCGCCGCCCAGGAAGTAAAGCGACAGCAACGCCAACAGCGTCGTGACGCTGGTCATGAGGGTCCGCGACAGGGTCTGGTTGATGGAGTTGTTGAGGAGATCGGGCAAGGGCAGTTTCTTGAACTTGCGCAGGTTTTCGCGCACCCGATCATAGACGACTACGGTGTCGTTGATGGAATAGCCGGCGATGGTCAGGATCGCCGCCACCGTCGACAGGTTGAACTCAAGATCGAGAAAGGCGAATAACCCGATGGTGGTCAACACGTCATGGACCAGGGCCATCACCGCGCCGAGGCCGAACTGCCATTCGAAGCGGAACCAGATGTAGACGAGCATGGCCAGCATGGCGAAGCTCACCGCCATCAGCCCGTCCAGAAACAGCTCTTCGGAGACCTTGGGCCCGACGAATTCGGTGCGCCGGTACTGGACCCCGGGGCCGAGGGCCTCCTTGACCTTGACCACGGCGGCCTGTTGGGCCGCCTCGCCGCCGTCTTGGCGCTGGATGCGGATCAACACGTCCGTCGGCTGGCCGAATTCCTGCAACGCCACTTCGCCGAGGCCGAGGGCCGAGAGCCGGCTTCGCATGTCGCCGATGGGGGCGGCTTCGGGGGTGCGTACCTCGATCATGATGCCGCCCTTGAAGTCGATGCCGTAGTTCAGCCCCTTGATGGTGAACAACCCCACCGAAACCAGCACCAACAGCGCCGAAAAGACGAAAAAGACCTTCTTCTTCGGAACGAATTGGAGGTTGATGTTGGCGGGCACCATTTTGAAGCCGAGCATGTTCCTCCCCCTCCTA
>JADFNT010000001.1 GCA_022563215.1 Pseudomonadota bacterium | reverse complement strand
GGCCGCGATGAGGAAATCATGCTCATGTCGGTCCACGGGACAGGCCCGATCCACCACGGTGTCGACATCCCCCTTTCCCTCGACAGCTTCCTGCTCGACAGTGTGCAAGGAAACTATCCTTTCATGCTCTCGTCGGACCTGCATGGCGCGCTCGACGCCTCCGGCGCCGATGCGGTCATGATCGGGCGCGGCGCCCAGGGCCGGCCCTGGTTCCCCGGCCAGGTCGCGCACTACCTGAAGACCGGGGCGGCGCGCCCCGCGCCGCCGCTGGCCGAGCAGCTGGAGTTGGTGCTGGCCCACTACCGGGACATCCTCGCCCATCACGGCAGCCATCGCGGCGTGCGCCACGCGCGCAAGCACCTGGGCTGGTACACGCGCGGCCTGCCCGGCGGCGCCGAGTTCCGGGCCCGGATCAACCGCGAGGACGATCCGGGGCGCGTGCAGGACATGCTGCGCGCCTTCTACGCGCCGGCGATCGAACGGGCGGCGGCGTGATGACCCGGGTCGCGGAACGCGCCGGCGTCGCGGGCACGGATGGGGGCGGCGCCGCGGCCGTGCTCAACGCGCTGCCCGGGCCGGTGCTGGTGATCGACGCGGACGGCACCATCAGCTACCTCAATCCGGCCGCCGAGCAGTTCTTCCAGGGCAGCAGCGCCGCCTTGGCCGGCCGGCGGCTGGATGCCGTGCTGCCCGCCGACAGCCCGGTGCTCGGCTTGATCGAGCAGGTGCGGCGCGGCGGCCATTCGGTCTCGGAATACGGCATCACCCTGGAGACCCCGCGCATCGGCGCCCACTTCGTCTCGGCCGCGGTCTCGGCCATGACCGAGCCCGCGGGCAGCGTCGTGGTCTCGCTGCAGGAGCACTCGATCGCGCGCAAGATCGACGACCAGCTGATCCACCGCAACGCCGCACGCTCGGTGACGGCGATGGCGGCGATGCTGGCCCATGAGGTCAAGAACCCGCTCTCCGGAATCCGCGGCGCGGCGCAGCTTCTGGAACAGAATGCCACCGGCGATGATCGCGCCCTGACGGAACTGATCCGCGACGAGGCGGACCGGATTTGCAACATGGTGGACCGCATGGAGGTGTTTTCCGAAAGCGGCCCCCTCGAACGCCGGGCGGTCAACATCCACCAGGTGCTGGACCGGGTTCAGCAACTGGCGAAAAACGGTTTCGGCAAGCATTTACGCTATGTCAGCAATTTCGACCCGTCGCTGCCGCCGGTTCTCGGCAACCGGGACCAACTGGTTCAGGCATTCCTCAACCTGATCAAGAACGCCGCCGAGGCGGCGCCCGCCAAGGGCGGCGAAATCATCCTCGAAACCGCCTATCAACATGGCGTGCGGTTCGCCGTCCCGGGCGCCGGCCCACGCATTCATCTGCCGCTCAGGGTCAGCGTCAAGGACAACGGTGAAGGCATCCCCGAAGACATCCAGGAATACCTGTTCGATCCCTTCGTCACCTCGAAACCCCAGGGCTCGGGGCTGGGGCTGGCGCTGGTGGCCAAGATCATCGGCGACCACGGCGGCGTCATCGAATTCGAAAGCGAGCCCAGGAAGACCGAGTTCCGCGTCATGCTGCCGATGGCCGAAGGCGATGCCCTGGATACCCCGGAGGAGACCCCCTGATGGCGGCGACCGTCCTCGTCGCCGATGACGACGGCGCCATTCGCACCGTCGTCAGCCAGGCCTTGGGCCGCGCCGGATACGAGGTCCGGGCGACCGGCAACGCGGCGACATTGTGGCGGTGGGTCAGCGACGGCGACGGCGACATTGTCATCACCGATGTCATCATGCCCGACGAAAACGGTCTCGATCTGATCCCCCGCATCCGCGGCATCCGCCCGGAACTCCGGATCATCGTCATGAGCGCCCAGAACACGCTTCTGACCGCCGTCAAGGCAACCGAACGGGGCGCTTTCGAATACCTGCCCAAGCCCTTCGACATCAATAAACTGGTCGATGTCGTGCGGCGCGGTTTGGAAACCCCGCGCTCGATCGAAGAGGAAACAGACGCCGAGGTCGAAGAATCCCTGCCGTTGATCGGCCGCTCGCCGGCTATGCAGGAAATCTACCGCACCCTGGCGCGGCTGATGGGCACGGACCTGACGGTGATCATCAACGGCGAATCGGGCACCGGCAAGGAACTGGTCGCCCGGGCGCTGCACGATTACGGCAAACGCAAGGACGGGCCCTTCGTCGCCATCAACATGGCGGCGATCCCCAGGGAACTGATCGAAAGCGAGCTGTTCGGCCATGAAAAGGGCGCCTTCACCGGCGCCCTGGCCCGCAAGTCCGGGCATTTCGAACAGGCCGAAGGGGGGACCCTGTTCCTCGATGAAATCGGCGACATGCCCCCGGAAGCCCAGACCCGCTTACTCCGGGTTCTGCAGGAAGGGGAATTTACCACCGTCGGCGGCCGCACGCCGATCAAGGCCGACGCGCGGATCGTCGCCGCCACCCACCACGACCTGAAACAATTGATCCGCCAGGGCCTGTTCCGCGAGGACTTGTATTTCCGCCTCAACGTGGTGCCGATCCGCCTGCCGCCGCTTCGCGAACGCACCGAGGATATTCCCGAATTGGTTCGGTCCTTCCTTGCCAAGGCGGCCGAAGAGGGGCTGCCTTGGAAAGTCATCGACAACGCGGCCATGGATCGCATGAAGGAATATTCATGGCCCGGCAACGTGCGCGAACTGGAAAACCTGATCCGGCGCCTGGCGGCGCTTTATTCGCAAGAGGTCATCACCGTCGAGGACATCAATGCCGAACTGACCAACGCCTCGCCCGAGAATGCCGAGGACAAGGAAAAAGGGTTGTCGCAAACGGTTGAAAGCCTTCTTTCCACCTATTTCTCGGCCCATGCCGATGGGCTGCCGGCGGCCGGCCTTTATCAGCGCGTGCTCAAGGAGGTCGAGCGGCCGCTGATTACCCTGACCTTGCAGGCGACCCATGGCAACCAGATCCGCGCCGCCGAGGTCCTGGGGCTGAACCGCAACACGCTGCGTAAAAAGATTCGTGAACTGAACATTCCAATCATCAGGGGGGTGAAATGACCGACACCCCCTCGACCATTGAAAAGATCCCCGCCTGGATGAGCAGCGCCAGCGTGCACCGGAAAATGGCCTATGCCCTGGTCGTTTTGGCCGTGGTTTCGGGGACCGCAACCGTCGCCACCATGACGGCCAACACCGACGTGCAGACGATCCTCAACCTGCTTTACGTGGACGGTATTATCCTGCTGCTGTTGGGCTTGGTGGTCGCCCGTAGGCTGGTCCTGCTTTGGCAGGAACGCCGCAGCGGCCAAGCCGGCGCCGGGCTGCATGGACGTTTGGTGATGTTGTTCGGCCTGGTGGCGGTGACGCCGGCCATCCTGGTCGCCGTGTTCTCGGCCCTGTTCATCAATTACGCGCTTGATGCGTGGTTCTCGGACAAGGTCAAGGACGCCATCAACAAATCCCAGGCGGTCACCAAGGCTTACCTGCGGGAGCACCGCAAGAACATTTCCGTTGACGCCTTCGCCATCGCCGGCGACCTGAATTTCAACGCCCCGCTTGCCGGCACCGATCCCCGGCGGTTCAACCAAATCCTATCGAATCACGCGGCGCTTCGCGCGCTGTCGGAAGTCCTGGTCATCGACCGCGGCGGACAGATCATCGCGCGCTCCGAACTCAGCCTTTCGCTCAGGGCCGAAAACATTCCGAAGGAGATTTTCGACAATGCCGGCCGTGGCGAAATCGCCATCTTCCCCGGCCGCACCGAGGACAGTATCCGGGCCATCGTCCGGCTGCGGGGTTTCGTCGATGCCTTTCTGCTGGTCGAACGCTTCGTTGATCCGAAGGTCATCGAACATATCAAGCTGGTTAATGACGCCGCCGGGCGTTACAAGGCCATGGAAGCCCAACGCGGCGGCATCCAGGTCAGCTTCGTGATGATCTTCATCGTCGTCTCGTTGCTTTTGTTGTTGGCCGCCATCTGGGTCGGCTTGACCGTTTCGACCCAAATGGTGAGGCCTATCAGTTCCCTGATCCGGGCCGCCCAAAGGGTCAGCGAAGGCGATTTGAACGTCACCGTCGACGCCACCGACGCCACCGACGAAATATCCACTCTCGGGCGCACTTTCAACACCATGACCAGGCAGTTGAAAAGCACCCAGGAAGGCTTAATGGAAGCCAACCGCGAACTCGACGAACGCCGCCGGTTCACGGAAACGGTATTGGCGGGAGTGTCCGCCGGCGTCATCGGCCTCGACGTCCAGGGCAAAATCCATCTTACCAACCGCTCGGCCTCGAATTTGCTGGAGACGGACCTCGATCAATCCATCGGCCAATCCCTGGGCGACGCGATTCCGGAAATGGCGGAATTGCTGGAAAAGGTGATGGACCGGCCGGAACGCACGCAACAAGCGGAAATCAAGGTCGGCCGGAAGGGCCGTTTCAGCACCTTGGTGGTTTCCATCGCCGCCGAAAGGCTGGCCGGGGATATTATTGGCTACGTGGTGACTTTCGACGATGTGACCGAACTGTTCTCGGCCCAGCGCAAGGCCGCCTGGGCCGACGTCGCCAGGCGCATCGCCCACGAGATCAAGAACCCGTTGACGCCGATCCAGCTTTCGGCGGAACGCCTGAAGCGGAAATACCTGGGCGAGATCAAAAGCGACCCGGAAACCTTCGCCAATTGCACCGATACCATCGTCCGCCAGGTCGAGGATCTTCACCGCATGGTGGACGAGTTTTCGTCGTTCGCCAGGATGCCGCAACTGTCGTTGAAGAACGAGAACCTGTCGGAAATCTGC
This sequence comes from Pseudomonadota bacterium, assembly GCA_022563215.1. Classification (GTDB taxonomy): domain Bacteria; phylum Pseudomonadota; class Alphaproteobacteria; order Rhodospirillales; family Casp-alpha2; genus Casp-alpha2. The sequence goes on along the minus strand of JADFNT010000001.1, from coordinate 18,636 downwards.
CGCGGAGTCATGTCCCTGGAAACCAACCGCCATCCGGACATCGACTATGACGCCGACCTGCCCGGAGATAACATCCGGCTTTATTGCGACCACCGTCAGGTTTCCCGGGCCCTGACCAATCTTTTCAAGAATGCCGCCGAAGCCATCATCGGCCGCAAGGAGGACCAAGGGGATAAGGCGCCCCAGGGGATTCCCAAGGGTGAAATTCATATCACCCTCGGCACCGGTCCCGGGAAGGACAAGGACGGGAACTTTGAGGAGAACGTCGTTACCCTGACCATCGAAGACAACGGCCCGGGCCTGCCCAAAGAACACCGCGAACAATTGACCGAGCCCTACGTGACCACGCGCACCAAGGGCACCGGGCTCGGGCTCGCCATCGTCAAGAAAATCATGGAAGACCATAATGGCCATTTGCTGCTAGAAGATCGTGACGGCGGCGGCGCCAGGGTGTCGTTGGTTTTCTACCCGATGGAACGGCGTGGCGGGACCGGCCCGGACGGCGAGGAAGAGGACCTCGATCCGATGACGGTGGCGACCCGCCTGACGACCCACGGATTATAAGACCGAGGAACCATGGCACACGACATCCTGATTGTTGACGACGAAGCCGATATCCGGGTGCTGACCTCCGGTATCCTCCAGGACGAGGGATACCAGACCCGCGAGGCGGCCGGCAGCGCCGACGCCTTGAGCGCCGTCGAGGCCCGGCGGCCGAGCCTAGTGCTGTTGGATATATGGCTTCAGGGAAGCGAGATGGACGGCCTCGGAATCCTCAAGGTGCTGAAACGGGATCATCCGGCGATCCCGGTTCTGATGATGAGCGGCCACGGCAACATCGAAACCGCCGTCACCGCCATCAAGGACGGCGCCTATGACTTCATCGAAAAACCGTTCAAGGCCGACCGCCTGATTGTTCTGGTCGAACGCGCCATCGAGGCCGACCGCCTGCGCCGCGAAAACGAGGAGCTGAGGCTTCGCGCCGGCACCGCCAACGAACTGATCGGCCAATCCCAAGCCATCCGCGAGGTCAAGGATGCCATCGACCGGGTGGCGCCCGCCAACAGCCGGGTTCTGATTACCGGCCCGGCGGGGTCGGGCAAGGAAGTCGTGGCCCGGATGCTGCACTCCAAATCGAACCGCGCCAAAAGTCCGTTCGTCGTCGTCAATTGCGCCACCATGCTGCCCGAGCGGTTTGAAATCGAGCTGTTCGGAACCGAAAACCCAAGCGCGGAAAGTGAAACGCAACAGAAGGTGGGGACCTTCGAGGCCGCTCACAACGGCACGCTGTTTCTCGACGAGGTCGCCGACATGCCCCTGGAAACCCAGGGCAAGATCGTCCGCGTCCTGCAGGAACAGATTTTCGAGCGCGTCGGCGGCACCACCCGGGTCGAGGTCGATGTCCGCGTCGTCGCCGCCTCGACGGCCGACCTGGCCGAAGAGATCGCCGCCGGGCGTTTCCGCGAAGATTTTTTCTACCGTCTGAACGTGGTCCCGATCGAGGTGCCGCCGCTGAAGAAGCGCCCGGACGATATTCCGCTTTTAGCCCAGCATTTCATGGAACGCGCGGCCACCGCCACCGGCCGGCCGCAACGGGAAATCAAGGCCGACGCCCTGGCCGTTTTGCAGTCTTATTCATGGCCCGGCAACGTCCGCGAGTTGCGCAATGTTATCGAGCGGCTGTTGATCATGGCCCCCGATGATCCTTCGAAACCTATCGGTATCGACATGCTGCCGCCGGAAATCAACGCCGACACCCCGGTCAGCGGCAACATGGAAGGAAAAATGGAGATCATGGGCCTGGGGCTGCGCGACGCGCGGGAAATTTTCGAGCGCGAATACCTGATGGCCCAGGTGACCCGTTTCGGCGGCAACATATCGAAAACGGCCGAATTCATCGGCATGGAGCGTTCGGCCCTGCACCGCAAGCTCAAATCCTTGGGCGTACGCAACGAAGACAGGCAATAACGCCGGGAACGTTGACGCCCGCCCTTTTCGGGCTAAGTTCTTTGGCGGCTTCGCGATAACAAAACAGGCAACGGCTTTATGAAGGTTATCGTCTGCGGCGCCGGACAGGTCGGTTTCAACATCGCCCGCCATCTGGCCCTTGAAAACAACGACGTCACGGTCATCGACCAGGACCCGGAGCTGGTGCGCCGCGTCAGCGACACCCTGGACGCGCAGGGCGTGGTCGGCCATGCGTCGAACCCGGACGTCCTTGAGCGGGCCGGGATCGCCGACGCCGACATGATCATCGCCGTCACCTACGTCGACGAAGTCAACATGGTCGCCTGTCAGATCGCGCATTCGCTTTTCGACGTGCCGACCAAGATCGCCCGGGTGCGGGAGCAAAGCTACCTGCAGCCCATCTACGCCAACCTGTTTTCCCGCGATCACATGCCCATCGACGTCATTATTTCGCCGGAAATCGAGGTCGCCCGCGCCGTGGCGCGCCGCCTTCGGGTGCCGGGCGCGTTCGAAATGATCCCGCTGGTCGACGACAAGGTGAAGCTGATCGGGGTGCGCTGCGAGGAGACCTGCCCGCTGGTCAATACGCCGCTCAGGCAACTGACGCAGCTTTTCCCCGATCTCAATATCGTCATCGTCGGCCTGATGCGGGATTCCAAGCCCATGGTGCCGACGGCCGACGACCATTTGGTGCCCGGCGACGAGGTTTATTTCGTCGTTGATTCCGAACAGGTAACCCGCGCCATGGCCGCCTTCGGCCATGAGGAACGCGAAGCCCGGCGGCTGTTGATCTTCGGCGGCGGCAATATCGGACTTTTCCTGGCCCAGTTGATCGAAAAGGAACACGAATGGGTCAAGGCCAAGATCATCGAATCCAACAAGGATCGCGCCGAACAGATTTCCGGGATGCTGGAAAACACCATGATCATCAACGGCGATGTCCTGGATCCCGAAATCCTCGAAGAAGCCAACATCAGCCAGACGGATACCGTGGTCGCGGTAACCAACGACGACGAAACCAATATCCTCGCCTCGCTGCTGGCCAAGCGCTACGGCTGCAAACGGGCGATAACGCTGATCAACACCGGGACTTACGAGCCGCTGATCAATTCGCTCGGCATCGACGTGGTGGTCAGCCCCCGCAACATCACCGTATCGACGATCCTGCAATACGTGCGGCGCGGCCGCATCCATTCCGTTCATACGCTGCGCGAGGGTTTCGGCGAACTGATCGAGGCCGAGGCGCTGGAAACCTCCGAATTGGTCGGCCGCCCCCTGAAAGAGGTGAAGCTTCCGCCCGGCGTGTTGCTGGGCGCCATCGTGCGGGACGGCGAAATGATCTGCCCGCGCGGCTCGACGGTGGTGCAGGCCAAGGACAGGGTGGTCCTGTTCGCGGCCGAGGACGTCATCCACCAGGTGGAAAAGATGTTCTCCGTGCAGTTGGAGTACTTCTGATGGCAGCCAAACGGAAACCGGCGGGCGCCATCGGGGTGCTGGGCGGCATGGGGCCGATGGCGACGGTCGATTTCATGGCTAAGGTCATCGAGCTGACCCCGGCATCGAGGGATCAGGACCACCTGCCCCTTATCGTTTATTCGGTGCCGCAGGTGCCGGACCGCTCGGCCGCCATCGTCGAAGGAAGGGAATCGCCGTTGCCGGCCATGATCGAGGGCCTGCGCACGTTGGTGCGTGCGGGGGTCGAATGCATCGCCATCCCGTGCAACACGGCGCATCACTGGTACGACGACCTGGCGCGGGAAAGTTCCGTTCCGGTTCTGCATATGGTCGACGCCGCCGGCGCCGCCCTGGATCGCCTGGGCGTCCCTGATGGCCCGGTGGGGCTTCTCGCCACCGCCGGCACCCTTGATGCCGGCATCTACCCGGCGCGGCTCGCCAGTCACGGCTACGAGTGCATGGTTCCCGACGACGGCGACATGGAAACCCTGGTGACGCCTGGAATCGGACTGGTGAAGGCGGGGCGGACGGCTCAGGCCGAGGAGCTCCTGCGCACCGCCGCCGACAACCTTCTTGGGCGTGGCGCGCCCGCCGTCATCCTCGCCTGCACGGAAATCCCGGTGGCGCTGAAGGACGACGACGCTTCCGAGGGGCGTTACGTGGACGCCACCGCAGCCCTGGCGGAAGCCTGTGTCCGGTGGTCCCGGGGCGGCGACCGGCCTGCGCCCGGGGACCGGGAAAAGCGGCAGCGGCAAAACGCATGACGCGAATCGCCTACGTCAACGGCCGCTACGTGCCCCACCACGAGGCGGCGGTCCATATCGAAGACCGGGGCTATCAGTTCGCCGACGGCGTCTACGAGGTGTTCTTCTTGCACCACGGCCGCCTCATCGGTGAACAGGGCCATATGGACCGGCTGGAGCATTCGCTCAAGGAACTGCGCATTGCCTGGCCGATGTCGCGCCGCGCGATCGGGGTCGTAATCAGGGAAATCGCTCGCCGCAACAGGGTCCGGGACGGGTTCATCTATTTACAAATTTCCCGCGGCGTCGCCCGCCGCGATCATCAATTCCCCAAGGACGTTGATAGTTCGTTGGTGCTGACCGGCCGCCGCATGCCGCCGCTGAACAAGGAAGAACTGCGCCAGGGCGTCGGCGTCATCACCATTCCCGATATCCGCTGGAAACGTCACGACATCAAGTCCGTCTCCCTTCTGCCCAACATCCTGGGCAAGCAACAAGCGCACGAGGCCGGCGCCTACGAAGCCTGGATGGTCAATGACCAGGGCATGGTAACCGAGGGGACGTTGTCCAACGCCTGGATCGTCACCCAGGACGGCGAATTGGTCACCCATAATGTCTCGCACGCCATCCTCAACGGAATCACCCGGCTCACGGTCCTGGAGGCGGCGGCAGAGGCAGGCATTCAATTCTCCGAACGGCCGTTTTCGGTGGCCGAGGCCTTGGCCGCCAAGGAAGCCTTCGTCACCAGTTCGACCTCGCACCTCAAGGCGGTGACCAGCATCGACGGACAAACCGTCGGCAACGGCCATGTCGGGGAACTGACGACCAGGATGCTCGACCTTTACGTCGATTTCATCGAAAATCACGGCGGCCCGCAAAACACAAGCTCCTGGAATTAAGGGGGGTCATCTCGACGATGCAGAAAATGCCGAAGGCTATCCTGTTCGATTGGGACAACACCCTGGTCGATTCCTGGCCGACCATCCATGACGCCCTGAACGTTACCCTCACCGCCTTCGGCAAAGAGCCCTGGAGCCTCGATGAAACCCGAAGCCGGGTCCGAAAATCCATGCGCGACAGTTTCCCCAAGCTGTTCGGAGACAAGTGGCGGGACGCCGGCGACGTTTTCTATAAACGCTATGCCGCCATTCATGTGGAGAAACTGCGCCCCATCGACGGCGCTCAGGGGATGCTGGAAAGCCTTTCCCGGACGGGTGTCTATATGGGCGTGGTCAGCAACAAGAAGGGCGATTTTCTGCGTCTGGAGGCCGAACACCTGGGCTGGGACCGGTTTTTCGGCGCCATGGTCGGGGCCATGGACGCGGACCGGGACAAACCGGCCGCCGATCCCGTCGACTTGGCGTTGGCGACAAGCGGCATCGCCAGGGGGCCTAGCGTCTGGTTCGCCGGCGACGCCGATATCGACATGGAATGCGCCCATAACGCCGGCTGTACCCCCGTTCTGGTCCGCGATCCGGCGCCCGGGCCCGGCGAATTCAACGCTCATCCCCCGGCCCGGCACTTCCGGGACTGCGATGCGCTTTGCAAGTTTATTAATTCCCTGTAAGATTATTTTGACGTCGAGGGCCCTCCGGCGAGGCCGCCGGGTTGGGAAGGGGAAAAGTAATAACCAATTGATAAACAGGGAGAAACCCGCGGTCTATCCCCTGATCGATCGGGTTCAAGAAAAAAAAGGGGGTGGCATCTATGTCGTCCGAAAAGTCGCAAAACGTGCAAGACGTTTTCCTGAATCACATCCGGAAACAGAAAACGCCGGTAACCATTTTCCTGGTCAACGGCGTAAAACTTCAGGGAATCGTCACTTGGTTTGATAATTTTTCGGTGCTGTTGCGCCGGGACGGGCACACCCAATTGGTGTACAAGCACGCCATTTCGACGGTCATGCCGTCGGTGCCGATCCAATTGTTCGAGCCCGATAAAGAGGCGGAGGCCGCCGTCGAGGAATAGTCGGCCGGAAAATTGACCGGACCTCGAAAACCCGACCACCGATCTTCCGCCCCGGACCGGGACGGGGAAACCTGTTTGGTCGTCCATCCTCGTTTGAAATCGTCGTCCAAAACCGGCCGGGAAGACGCACTCTTGGGCGAAGCCGTCGGCTTGGCCAAGGCCATCAATCTCACCGTCGTCCATTCCGAAATCGTCACCCTGGGCCGGCGCCGGCCGGCAACCTTGTTCGGGTCCGGCGTCGTCAAGCGCTTAAGCAGCCTCATCGGCGCCAACGGTGAAGGCGAAGAAAATGGCCAGGGAGGGGCCCAGGGAAAGGCGATCAACGGGGGCAAGATCACCGTCGTCATCGTCGATGCGCCGCTGACGCCGGTGCAACAGCGCAACCTGGAACGGGACTGGCAATGCAAGGTCATCGACCGCACCGGGCTGATTCTGGAAATCTTCGGCGAGCGCGCGCGGACCCGCGAGGGCCGACTGCAAGTCGAGCTGGCGGCGTTGACTTATCAGCGCGGCCGCCTAGTCCGCAGTTGGACCCATCTTGAACGCCAACGCGGCGGCGCCGGTTTCATGGGCGGACCGGGCGAAACCCAGATCGAAACCGACCGCCGCCTGATCGGCAAACGCATCACCCGTCTCAAGCGCGAACTCAAGGACGTAAAGCGCACCCGTCAGCTTCATCGCCAGGCCCGCCGCCGGGTGCCCTATCCGGTGGTGGCGCTGGTCGGTTACACCAACGCCGGCAAATCGACCCTGTTCAACCGCCTGACCAAGTCCAAGGTCAAAGCCGAGGACCAGCTTTTCGCCACCCTGGATCCGACCATGCGGGGGTTCGAGACGCCGTCGGGCCGGACCGTCATCCTGTCCGATACGGTCGGTTTCATCTCCCAACTGCCGCATGAACTGGTCAACGCCTTCCACGCCACCCTCGAGGAAGTGGTGGAAGCCGACGTCATCGTTCACGTCCGCGACGCCGCCCATGCGGACACGGAAGCGCAAAAGGCGGATGTGCTGGCGGTGCTCCGGGATATGGGATTGGGCGACGACGTCGGCGAAACCCTGATCGAGGTGTTGAACAAGATCGACCTGATGACGGCGGCGGAAAGGCAGGCCCTGGCCAACCGGACGGCGCGCAGCAACATCCCGACAGTGATGGTATCGGCGATCAAGGGCGACGGGTGCCAGCAACTAATCGCCACCATCGACGAACGGATCACGGCGCGTTTCAAGCTCATCGAGGTATCGCTGACCCACGACGACGGGGCGTCGCTGGCGTGGCTATACGATCACGGCGAGGTCGTCGAGCGCCAGGACAAGGCCGACGCCATCCACCTGAAGGTGCGCCTCGATGCCGCCAACGCGGCGCGTTTCCAGCGCCGCCGTCATTAACCCCCGGCCAAGTCCCGCTCGGGGCCGGGGGAGGGGCAAGGGGAGGGCAAGGTTGACTTATCAATTATCTACTAGTAGAATAATCGGCCTTAACAAGAGATTTCCCATGGCCACCGCCGCCACCCAGAAGAAATGGCGCGACAAGCACCGCTTGGTGAAAAGCCAGCTCAACGTGATGGCCAAGAAGCAGACCCATGAAGACCTGGACGACTTCGCCGGCGCCTTCCGCTTGCGCGGCAAGGGGGAGGCCGTGACCTTCACCGCCTTCGTCACCCGGGCGCTCATTCAACGCGCCGACTTTGACGCCAAGGCGGCGAAAATGCTGGACGATTTCACCGACGCCTACCATCGCGACCGGGACCTTCACGCCAGCTAGAATAAAAGCCGAAACTTTAGTTTTCCTTGATAGCGGCCCAAGCCCACCCTAAATTTCCCCTGAGACCCTCAACGATGTCGAAAATGTCGACGAACACGAAATAAAGGGGCACCAACAGATCATGCGAGTTGGTTTCATCTATCCTGCGTGGACTAAATCCTACGGAATTTTCGGTTATTTCGCGCGGCGCAACTCCAGTTGGCCGCCGATGAACCTGGCCCTCCTGGGAGCCGTCGTCAAACAGCACGGCCACGAGGCCTTCATCGTCGACGGCACCCCCGACAACTTGTCGGTAGACGATACGGTAGCCAAGGTGCTTGCCGAGGAACCGGAAATCGTCGGCCTGACGACCTACAGTCCGTTCTTCCACGTCCAGGTGGAGTTGGCCACGGCGCTTAAAAAGGCGCGGCCCGACCTGCCGATCATGATCGGCGGCTCGCATACCACCATCGTCAAGGAAAAGGCGCTTGAGGACTGTTTCGATTACGTCTTCGTCGGCGAAGCCGAGGACGTCCTGCCCCGGTTCCTGGACCGCCTTCAGGAAGGCCGGACGCCGGAGGGGCTGAAGGGCATCATCTGGCGGGGCGAGGACGGCCAGCCGGTTTTCGAAGGGGCGGCGGACCCGCTTGAGGATTTCGACAGCCTGCCCATGGCCGACCGCACCCTGCTCGACAATTCCAAGTACCTTCTGGGAACGCTGGAAGGGCGCAATCCGTTCACCTTGATCCAGACCACCCGCGGTTGCCCGTGGAAGTGCATCTTTTGCGCTTCCAAGGATCTCAACACCACCCTTATCCGCCGCCGGTCGCCGGCATCGGTGGTCGCCGAGATGAAGCACGTGGTCGATACCTATGGGATAAGGCATTTCTTCATCGTCGATGACGTGTTGACGCTTTATGACGAGCATATCCTCAAGATTTGCGATCTCATCGAAGACGAAGGGCTCGACATAACCTGGGAAAGCAGTACCCGGGCCAACCTGGTCAATGACGAACAGGTCAAGCGGATGGCCGAATGCGGCCTGATCCGGCTGTCCTTCGGCCTTGAGACCGTGGACACGGAAATGCGCAAGACCATGAAGAAGAAGGTGCCGCTGCAGTATTACGTCGAGGCCAACCGCATCCTCAACAAATACAACGTCGAAGCCATGAACTCGGTGATGATCGGGCTGCCCGGCGAAAGCGAGGAAACGGTGCGAACGTTGCTTCGTTTCCTGGGTGAGAACCGCGATATCAAACAGGCCAACCTAGCGATCGCCGTTCCCTATCCGGGAACCGAGTTCTACGAGATCGCCAAGCAAGGCGACCAGGGGGTGACACTTCATACCGACGATTTCTCGCAATACCGCCGCTACGGCGCCGCCGTGACGACGGTCGGCGATCTGACGCCGAAGGACCTGGTGGAGCTCCAGAACGAGGGCTTCGTCCGTATTTACATGGCGCCCTGGCGATGGGCGCCGATGTACGCCAAGCACGGTGTCTTCGGGTTCGTTTTATTGTTCGTCCGCGTCGGGCGGATGATACTTTGGCGGTCGTCGCGTCTGTTTCAGTCGCTGTTCAGCGTCCCGAAACCGGCCGCCGCCGCGGCCGGCGCCGCCGGTGGCCAGGCGGAAACCGAATTCGGCCATCAGGGGACGCCGAAAAGCCCGCACTTCTAGGGCGTATTCCATTCAAATGGAATCGCTCTAGGTTTTGCCTCTGGCCGCTCAAGCGCCGCGCGGGCTTATCGCATGTTTCCACTGACGTGGAAAATGCTCTAGGGAATTAAACTTTTTCCCCGGCGAGGACGGAAACCGCGCGCCGGGATCAGTCGCCGCGGGGTGAAAACCCGATGGTATCCCTGACGATGTAACCGGGACGCCGGCGGACGTCGCTGTAAATCCGGCTGATGTAAACGGCGACAATGCCCAAAGCGGCCATCAGGCTCCCCCACAGCAACACCAGGAACAGCACCATCGCCGTGCCTTCGGGGAAGGGAGCGCCTAAAGCCAAGGCCACCAAACCGAGGGCCGAGGCCGCGGTGGCAATGATGCCGGCGACCAAAACAAAAAACAACGGCACCATCGAAAACGACGTGATGCCGGCGACAAAGCTCTGCAAGGCCCCGAAGCTGAAGGTTCCCGGGAAATGGCTATCGCCGGCCCTGCGGGCTTCGCGCTCGTAATAGACCGGGGTCTGCTTGAACCCGATCCACATGGCCAGGCCCCGCAGGTAGGGGTTCGATTCATCCAGTCGCAGGAACTCGTTCACGGCGCGGCGGTTCATGAGCCGGAAATCACCGGCATCGACGGGAAGGGGCACCTTGGAGAAACCGCCGATAATTTTATAGGCCATCTTGGTTATCAGCATCCTGAAGGCATTCTCTCCCTTGCGCCGGGTCCTGATCGTGTAGACCACCTCGGCGCCATCGCGCCACTTGGCGATTAATTCGCCGATCAGCTCCGGCGGATCCTGAAGATCGGTATCCATGGAAATAACGGCATCGCCCGAGGCATACGCCATGCCCGCCTTTACGCATTCGGCATGGCCGAAACATCGGGACATGTTGAGGATCTTAATGCGCGGATTTTTGGCCCGCGCCGACATCAAAACATCAAGAGATTCATCGTTCGAATCGTCATTGATAAAGATCAGTTCATAATCCAACGGTTGACCGGACAGAACGGCTTCGACGCGTTCGATCAGCTCCGGCAACACCGCCTCTTCGTTGCGGAAGGAAAAAATCATCGAAACGAGGGTGTTTTCACCCCTGACCGTTTCCCGGCCTTCAGCCTGCTGTTGGTTCTCGGCCATGAAATCCCCTTTGATAGTCGCCTGACGACTTGATCGGAAATAAAAGCTGTTAGCGGTTTTCCAACCCGTCGGGTTCGTAAACGACGATCTTAGACCCCGCATGGTCGATTCCGAAACTGACCTGGATCAGGTCGTGAAATTTTTCCTTCACCGCCGCCTGTTTGTCGGGCTCGACGAACAACAGCAAGAACCCGCCGCCACCAGCGCCAAGAAGCTTGCCGCCGATGGCGCCGGCGTCCCGGGCGGCCTGGTAAAAATCATCGACTTCCGGCGTCGTCACGTTGTCCGCCAGTTCACGCTTCAGCATCCAGGATTGGTGCAGCAACTCGCCGATCTCACGAACTGGGCGGCTGTCGGATTGAAGGATGCTGAGCGCTTCGCCGACCATCGCCGCCATGGCGTTCAGTTGTTTTTCCCTGTTGCCGATATTGTCGATCTGCTTCTTGGCGATTTCCGAGGCGAAACGCGAAAGCCCGGTGAAATAGAGAAGCAGGTGGCCTAAAAGTTCCTCCTGGCGGGCGGAGGAAATATTCACCGGCTTGACGTCGAAACCGCCATTTTTGTGAAAATCGATGCGGTTGATACCGCCAAAGGCGGCCCAAATCTGGTCCTGGGAACCGACATGTTCCTCGATCACCTGCTGCTCGATGCGGATCGCCTCCTCGGCCAGGGTTTTCGGATCCATCCTGGTGCCCTTGAGCGCCGCCAGGGAATTGATCAGCCCGACGGTGAACGACGATGACGAGCCCAGACCGGAGCGCGCCGGCAGGTCGCCGTCATGATGAATTTCAATGCCGATATCGACGCCCTGGTCCATCAACACCCCCCGGACGGCGGGGTGACGGATTTCCTCCAACTCTTTTACGTTTTCGACCTCGGAATAGACGATCCGGTGGCGGTGCTCGAAAAACGGTGGCAAAGGCCTAATAGAGATGTAGCAATACTTGTTGATGGCGAAGCCGAACACGGTACCGCCGTGTTCACGGAACCACTTCGGATAATCGGTCCCGCCGCCGAAAAGCGACACGCGGAAAGGGGTGCGGCTGATGATCATGGGCCTTATTCCGCCGCGTCCGGTTCCTGATAAATCTTCTCGCGCCGACCAGGATTGATCGGCGGCAGATCAATCTGTTCCGTCTTCATTGCCTTCTTCTTCGTCATCGTATGACCGGTGCAACCGGAAAAAATCTGGATAAAGAATTCTGCCGAGCCGTATACAACATCTCCGGGAGGGCTTCTATCCGAAAAACACCGGGCCCTCAGCCCGCGTCGGCGAAGCGGAAGCCGGGTCGCGCCTCCAGGAACGGCTTCTCGAAAAAGTAATACACCAGCGTCGTGACGATGCCGAGGACCAAGACCGTTACCAACACGAAGGCGATTCCCGGTAGGTCGTAGAGCTTTCCGATTATCGCCCCGATGGGGATGTGGAACAGATAGACCCCGTACGAGATTCGCCCCCCCACAGGGAAATCCCTTTCATCCAGCCCTGGAACAGGCTTTCGAGGCGCAGGAAAAACGCCAGGACGGCGCACGAGAACAGGGCCGTTGCGGCAAAGATCAACAGGCGGAATTCGAGCGCCCCGGACAGGCCCCGGGAAATCCGGTCGTAGGCATCGAACAAATACGCCGCCGCCGCGATGGCGGTGATGAAGATCACGGCGACGGGAATCTTGTAGATTCGGTCCCGCCACAGATACAGCAAAATCCCGAAGCCGATGGAATCGATCCGGAACAGGACCACTCGCCGGAGGCCGTCGCCCCAGTTTTCCACCGGCGCGTCGGACAGCGACCGAAGCAGGGTAAACACGGCGACGAAGGCGATCGCGCCGATCATAAAGACAAGGGTCCGGTTCCCAAGCCCGGCCAACCGTCTCCAGATGGCGAAGAACACCACCATGAAGCAGGGGAACAGGATATAAAACCATTCCTCCACGGCCAGCGACCAGGAGACCGAGAAATAATCGAAATCCGGCGGCGGCCAAAGGAAGTTCTGGAGGAACACCAGGTACTTGACGGCGGTAAGGTCGAGGCGGCCGCTGAACAGGATGACGAAGAACGTGAGTGACAGGAAATACAGCGGCAGGGTTCGCATCCACCGCCGAACCAGGAAGATGAGAAGGTTCCTGCCGACCCCGGTCGTCGATTCGAAGAGTTTCTTGAGGAATGGGCAGAGGACGAACCCGCTGAGGACGAAGAACAACTCGACGGCCAGCGACGTGATCGTTTCCAACAGCACCAGATCGTCGGCGATCGAGAAGTAGATGATCAGGTGCGGGCCAGCGACCGAGAACGCGGCAAAGAACCGAAGGAAATCCAGAGAGACAATTCGCATCGATCCGCATCCGACGGAACAGCCAAGGACGACTCCAGCTTTCTAGATGTCCTGGAGACGCGGAAGACCGTCGACCGCCTCAAAAGTTGGAATAAACGAACGGCTCAAGGATCTCCCCGTCGGTAAGCAGGATCAGGAGCGCGATCAGGATGATCACCGTCAGGATGGGCCGCGCCCATTTTCGCTTCCGGGCCTGCTGTTCAGTGACGATTCTGGCGCCGTTCGACATTTAAGAAATCTTCAGGATTTGCTTCGCCCGGTCGGCGAATCTGCGAGCGGTCGAAATATAAGGCCATCGGCCTTCCAAGGTCAAAACTTTAAATTTATTGAGGTTTTTCAGGGTGATGTGATAACTTCCGGCAACCGGGTTCGACCCGCCCCGATGACCGGGCCGGGAGCGTCCGCAAGGCTCCTTAAAAGAGAAATACGTTGATTTCGAAATTTTTCAATAAGGTGGTCTCGGTGTTCAAACGGCGATTGGTTCGGTTTCTGTTGTGGGGGGCGGTGGCACTGGTCGGCCTGGAGGCGGTGGCCGTAGGACTGGCGATTGAAAAGATAGAAAGCTACGGGGTCCCGGCCGACATCGCCCGCCACCACTTCTACCTGACCCGGTTTACCTTGAACCCCTTTCTCGGGACCCCAACCATCGACCGTTTCGAACGCTCCACCAATACCCGCTACATCGGGTTCGACAACGCGTGCGACGACTTCATCGCCGATTCCCTGCTCGGCTGGCGCAATCAGCCGGAAATATCGTGCAGCTTCCTGTACCCGACCGGCGGCGCGCCCTACAGCGTCGGCTTGCTGTGGAATGCCTACGACACCGACGGGTTCATGGTCTCAATGGAGAACGGGCCGCGATACCAGCGCAAAAAGCCTGACGACGTCTTCCGCGTCATCATACTGGGCGGATCGGCCCTCGCCGGCTTCGGGGCCCCGCCGTTCGACTCGATTCCGGCGCATGTGCAGCGCATCCTTGACGGCCGCACCGGCGGGGGCGGGACGAAATTCGAGGTCATCAACGCCGGCGTCGCCAAATACAACTCGGCGCAGCAATACCTCTTTCTTCTGTCGGAGTTGATCTACTACGAACCGGATATCGTGGTCTTCTATAACGGCTGGACCGATTCCATAAACCGGCATGGCCATTTTTCGGACGCGATTTTCGCCTACATGCGCAAGGCGAAGAAGTTCAAGCCGGTCCCTTTTTCCAGCATCCGCTTTAAAAAGCATCGAGAGTACGGCGAGTACATCGAGCGAAGCTATACCCCGAAGGGAGCCGTCAAGATCCTGGGCAAGGCAGTGCGCCGCTCGGTGGAGTGGTTCCTGGACCAAACGGGAATCGGGTATTGGGCCTGGAAGTTTGAATTGCGCAAGAACTGGAAACGGGCCTGGAAGGGCCTCGTCGGTCTGTTCAAGGAGATCGAGAAGCGGCCGAGCCAGGCGGAAGCCCTGAAAACCGACTTCGATCCCAGGACCAACAGGGTGTTCGAGGAGAATATCCGCCGGTCGGCAACCCTGGCCAAGATGAACGGCTTCAAGGGCTTGTTCGTCCTGCAGCCCCTTATCGGCATCGACGACAAGCCCTATGCGCCCGGCGAACGACGTTGGATCGACACCGACGTCGCGGAAGGAAAAATCTTCCGGCGGCGCAAGTTCTACGAACTGGCGAGACCTTTTTTCGTCTCCCAGTCGGCCGAAAACCGGGACGAAAAGGCGCTCTGCTTCGCCGACCTGAGCGGCGCGCTCAGTGACGTGGAGGACCGCGTCTACGTCGACGAGGGGCACCTCAATTCAAAGGGAAATCAGATTATGGCCCAGGCCATAATCGCCCAATTGGCTAAATGCGGCATGATAAAATTACCCGAAAAGTCCTGACCCCCCCCGATTTCGAATCTGTTAGCCCCCTTCATCCATTTGCATTTTCGGGGCCGGCCCTCATCGGCGGCACATCCAGACATCGAAAAATTGAAACCGCTTTTGCAGGGCGTAACCGCGATGAAAGGCGGACCGGAAGGAATCGCCAAATACCGGGTTGCCGTAATACCCGATCATTGAAAACGGCTTTTCACCGGTCGGGATAAGCCAGGCATCCGTATGACAGTCATCGATCCTGTCGAGCGTCTCCTGGGGAAGGGGGATGCCCAGCTTGCTGGTTTCAATAGCGATGCCGATGTCCAGGGTATGGGGATGGCCGGCAAAGACCAGCAGGGGTTTGTAAACGGTATTGTTATACCCGGCAATTGAATCGCCCATGCCCATTTGGATCGTCTTTCCCGGATAGGATTTCAAAATGGCTTCGATGTCGGCGGTGATGTCATCCGCTTTCTGCCAGTGCAGCGCCCGGGCAAACCGTTTCTGAATGGGGACTGAAACGATAAATATCGCCGCCGCGACGACCCCGACGCCGGCCCGAACCGGCCACCGGTTTCTTGTTACCGCGCCCGAATACCGGATCATCATATCGACGCTGACGGCAAGAAACGGAAACAGGTAATACCAGCCCGCCCCCGATTTGGCCGCCGGCACCAACAAAATCAGGACACAAGCGACAAACGATCCGAAGTAGACGTTCTCGACCGTGCCGAAGGCGCCGTTGCGCCACTTCCGGGCGGCAAGGAAAAACAATACCGGGGCCATATAGAATACCGAATAGCGCAAAATTTTGGTCAACACGGACCAATCGGTCGGTTTCCCAGCCATGTGCGGAAACCACGCCAGGTAATTCGATAGCGAAAATATCTCCAGCGCGAACGGGGCGACGACGGTAACCGCACCGACGATGCAGATGAATAGGAACGTTCCCATTCCGCGCCCCCATGAATGATACAGGACCAAGGGAACGAAATAGATGCCGGCGTGAATCTTCAACCCCATGGCCAGGCCGCCGCAAACGGCGATGATGGCGCTTTTTCCCCATTCCGGCTCGCCTTCCCTCGAAGCGTTCATCGCCCACACCCCGAAAGCCACGAAAAGGGCCAGGAAGGGGTCCGGCCGGTTCCAGATCGACGTCGGCAGGCCCAAGACGAGGAACCCCGCCCCGAGAATCGATGCCGTTGCCGCGGCCCCGGTCCCCCGTCGCCGGTGGGTTGCGAAGACAACGGCCGGGATCATCAGGGCCGCCGCCAATCCGGCCGCCTTGCTGACCGGGATGCCGGGTCCGGCGAGGAAAAACGATGCGGCGTGAATGAAATAGGTGACGGGGCCATAAAGATTGGTCGTCCGGTCGGGGTCGTCGAAGGCCGGATACGCCGGAAACCCTCCCAACAGACGCCATGACGTCATCGCCACGCTGGGCTCGCCGTGGTCCACGTAGCCCGGATAGGCCAGATAGCCGATGGCGACGGCGGCGACGTTGGCAAAACACAAAACCGCGACGGCGCCCAGCAACCACAGTCCGTTCTGGGACAGGAATTCCGTAAACCGGGACTTGACCGAAGAGAGGTTCATCGGGTCCGGCCCTCATGGGCAGGCATCATTTCATTCACCATGGCAAGGATCCGCTCCACGTCTAGCCTCGCCACGCAGGGGTAACGGTCGTTTTCGAGCGGCAGAATGCAATTCCCCAAACATCCCCGGCACGGCATGTCAAAGTAAAGGAATGTCACGTTGTCCGGAGTTATTCGGGGGTCATAAGGAACGCTGTCGACGACATGAGCCGCAGAAGCCAGGCAGAGAGTCCGCGCCCCGACCCCAACGGCCAGGTGCATCAACGAGGTATCGACGGAAACGACCAAAGAAGCCGCGCCGAGCAACGAGGCTTTCTCCTCGAGGGACGTGGTATCGAGACTCACCCTGGAGAGATCAAGTAAATCGCGGAATTCTTCGTTCCTGTCCAGGTCTCCCGGCGCCGCCGACAGAACAACGGCGTAATCGGACGGCAAGCGGTCAACCAGCTTTTTCCAGATATCAACCGGGAACTGTCTCTCCCGGATCGCCGAAAACGGGTGTAACACGACTGTCGGATTTGAAACGTTGGCAGGCGGCGGCAACCGTTTCGAATCAAAGCGGACGAGTGGCGGCGAATCTTCTTTCCCTGTCAGACCGTTGATGAGTTCAAGCCACCGGATCAAACGGTGTGCCATCTCAGGATTGACTTTCACCAGCCTGGAATAGCGCAGGCTATTTTGGGCGAGATGCCGGTCATGCTTGGGCCAGCTTCTGGGTTCCATGGCAAACGTCTGTTCGGCTTGGCAGGCGAACACCAGGGCGTCATCGATGGTCGGCAGCCTCAAATGATCCGTACTTACGGCAAGACGATACCCCTGGTCCCGAAGGTTCATGGAAACCCAGTAGCGGTAGAACGGGTTTCGCAGAAACCGGCGATAATTCACCGGCTTGACCTGCACCTCGGGCGGAAACAGGAACTGGACGGAACGGCATTCCGAACGAATGATCAAATGAACGGGCTCGCCGGGCCTGGCCAGTTCCTGAAATTTACCGATCATTACCGAAAACAGAATCGTATCGCCGAGCCCGCCGCTGGAAATCAGCAGTACGCCGCGCCCCGGCCCGCGGCGCGGCGTTGACCGGCGCTTGCGGTTCAGCCACCAATCGAGGATACGATAGAGTTTAATCACTGGTTTTCGCCCTCAATAGGCGGCATAGGATTTTTCTTCGATCAGGCGCGAACCCAAGGGCTCGTTGATTTCCCGTTTCAGCCGCGAGCGTTGGTCGTTGTTGACATAGACGCCACGGGCAAACTCGACGAAGCGGTCGCCGAAATCCTTGTCGCGCTCACAATCCCGTATGTCGTCTTCGATCTCCCACAGGCGCTCGTTGGATTCCTTCAGGGCTCCCGTCAGTTTGGTCAGCTTTTCCAGTTCCGGGGTCGCTTCGATCGCTTCGTCCCGGGCCCGGGTCAGGGTTTCCCATTCAAGCTTGACGTTCTTGAGCTTGTCTTCGTCTTCGATGCGCTCAAGCTTGATCTCGAGGATGGTGATCTTGTCGATCAACTCGCCCGGGGAAACCTCGACGGATATGCTTGCGGTCAACCTCTGGTCCCTTTCATCGGAAGCGGCGGACGGACGCCATCTTAATCTATTCCAGATCGGCCTTGGAACCGCCAGCCGAAAAATTCAAAGGCCCGGCAAAAGCGCCGCCAGAGCCGGAAAAAACAACCGAGAAAGCGGCTGGATTTTGCCGCACCGCCGCCTATAATCCACCGGCGATCATCAAAAAACCAACCCGACGGCCACCCCAACTCACCGGAACGATCCACCATGAGCGCAACGAAAGCAGCCTTCATCGGCCTCGGCAACATGGGCTTTCCCATGGCCGGGCATCTGGCCAAGGCCGGCTTTGACGTCACCGTTTACAACCGCACCGCCAAAAAAGCTGAAGCCTGGACCACCGAACACGACGGCGCCAGCGCCGAAACGCCGGCCCAGGCCGCCACCGGCGCGGATATCGTCGTCACCTGCGTCGGCAACGACGATGACCTTCGCGCCGTGACGCTGGGAGATTCCGGCGTCCTGGCGGGGGCGGGGAAGGGGAGCCTGGTCATCGACCACACCACGGCCAGCGCCATCGTCGCCCGTGAACTGGCCGCAACGGCGGCGGCAAAAGGCGTCGGCTTCCTCGACGCGCCGGTCTCCGGCGGCCAGGACGGGGCGC
>JADFNT010000099.1 GCA_022563215.1 Pseudomonadota bacterium | reverse complement strand
CCTCCGTCGTATGGACCTATCCATGATTTTTAAACTTTCGCTCAAAGCTGCAACTGGTATATCATCCCACGACATTGGAATTTTGCGGGAAGTTAAATTGCCTCGTGCCCGATGTCTATTTCGAACCGGCAATCCTTCTTCTAGCATATCCCGTACTGTTCCGTGCTCCCCTCGACGGGTGTTAGTTGTTTTGGGACGCCTCAACCAATGAGACGGTATTCTCCTGTATGTTCTTGACATATTCTAATCTCCTTATCTTGGGACAGGGCTCGGGGTTGGATCAAGGTAATCATCCACATATATCCCTGGGGGACGCTCTTTAGCGGTAGGTGCTTTAGCGGTAGGTGCCCCAGGCAACCCAGGCGGTTTGATACCCGCGCCATTCCCTCCAAAACTCTCTAAAATTCCCATTAAGGCATCCATAGCTTTTTGCATTTGAGGGTTCATGCCCCCGGCTAACACACCGACGATTTGCAGGGCGATGAGTTGCCAGAAGTTCTGGGCGAGGCCGATCGACCCGATGCACAAGGCGCCGATGGCGAGCCCGAGCGGGCCGCACAGGCGCGTGTCGTGTTTGTCGGTGAGTCGAGCGAGGACGGGCTGGGTGAGCCCGCTGAAGAGAGGCGTTGCCATGAGCACGAACGTGACCTGGCCCGCCGAAAGGTTCAGCCGCTCTTGGAGAGGCCAGAGCTACCGGTGATGGTGATCCGCTGCTCCTTACCCGTGCCCCGGTCCTTGGCGGAGGCGTTGAGGATGCCGTTGGCGTCGATGTCAAAGGTGACCTCAACTTGGGGGACGCCTCGGGGAGAGGGCAGGATGCCGTCCAGGATGAACCTGCCCAGGGAGTTGTTCTCCCCCGCCATGCTCCGCTCGCCCTGGATGACGTGGACCTCGACGCTGGTCTGGCCGTCCGCAGCGGTGGTAAACACCTCGGACTTGGCCGTAGGGATGGTGGTGTTCCTGGGAATGAGGGGCGTGGTGACTGAACCCAGGGTTTCGATACCCAGGGTGAGGGGCGTCACGTCCAGCAGGAGGACATCCCGCACCTCGCCCTTGAGGACGCCCGCCTGGATGGCAGCGCCCATGGCCACCACCTCATCGGGGTTGACGCTCCTGTTGGGCTCCTTGCCGAACAGCTCCTGCACCTTCTCCTGGACGACGGGCATCCTGGTCATGCCGCCCACCAGGATCACATCGTCGATCTGGCTGGCGGTGAGGCCGGAGTCCTTGAGCGCCTGCTGGCATGGCCCAACCGTCCGCTCTATGAGGTCGCTGACCAGCTGCTCCAGTTTGGCCCGAGTGAGGGTCATGGTCAGGTGTTTAGGTCCGGAGGCGTCGGCGGTGACAAAGGGGAGGTTGATCTCGGTGTGCATGAGATTGGAGAGCTCGATCTTCGCCTTCTCCGCACCCTCTCTGAGCCGCTGCAGGGCCATCCGGTCCTGCAGGAGGTCGATCCCCTGGTCCTTCTTGAACTCCTCCGATATCCAATTGATGATGCGCTGGTCAAAGTCGTCGCCACCCAGATGCGTGTCGCCATTGGTGGCCTTGACCTCCAGCACGCCTTCGCCCATCTGGAGGATGGAGACATCGAAGGTGCCGCCACCCAGGTCGTAGACCGCTATGGTCCTGTCGCCCTTCTTGTCCATACCGTAGGAGAGTGCGGCGGCGGTAGGCTCTTCTTCCTGCTCTTCGGCGCCCTCGAAGAACCGGTAGGCCTCTTCGATGCCGGTCAGCACCACCCCGTCGAAGCCCTGGGCGATGATGCCGTAGACGTATGACTGGGTATCGCCGGCAATGATGCGCTGCCATTCGGGGCGCCAGAACTCCACATGGTAGCTGTCGGGGTCGCCGCGCACCGGCGCCTTGATCCACATCGGCGAGCCTTCACCCCAGTTCGCTTTCCAGTAATAGCGGAAGCTGGCGGCGGCGCCGACGTCGACGCTGGCATAGACCAGCCGCCGGGCGCCCAGTTTCTTGTATTTCAGGGTCGCAACGGCCTGTTTACCCAACGGTTCGCGGCCGTGGAAGACATCGACGATCAACAGGTCGTAATTGGTATCGTGCATCTTCAGGGCGAATTCGTCGGCCTGGCCGAAGGCCGCGGAATCCGAGATGTAGGCAAAGTTCGACACGTCCTTCAGCGATAAAATGGATCTGGCGTTTTCGCCGTAGGGACGCCGGGGATAGGAGGGCAGTGAATTAAGATCGGCCAGCGGCGCCGGGACGGTGATGGAAACGTAACCCTTTTCCTTGTTCCGCCGCCGCGATTCATCGGCGGTTTTGGGGTCGGTGCCGTAATCGACGACGAGGACGCGGAGTCCGTTGGCCTTGGCGATGTCCGTCAGCCGCAGGTGCCGGGCCAGAATTTCCTCGGGCGGCGGCTCGCCGAACACCCTTTTGCCGAAGAACAAGCCGTCCTTTATCACCCCGTCGATGGAACGGATATAGGCGCGGGCAGGGGAAATACGGGTACCGACAACCGGGTCGCGCTTGATCAGAAGCTCCAGCCCGCCTTGGGCGATGACACCGAAATTCCGGTTGTAGCGGCGCGTAAACTTGGAAATCGACTGAACGAACTTGCGCATCTGGTTGCGGATTTCGACGTCCAGGCCGGGCGGCGCCGGAAGCGGCACCGGCGGTTCCGCCACCGTTCGGTCCTGGATGCGGACCCGTCCCCGGGGCGGCGTCGCCGGGGCCTGGGCCAGATCGGACCGGGCGGGGCGAACGGCCATGGCCGGAATTTGCCGGGCGGCTTTTTTGTCTTCGCTACCGTCCCATGGGCCGTCCTGGAGGCGGAAATAGCCCTGACGGTCCTGGGAAGCGGGCGCGGACGATTGCCCATGCGCTGCCGCCGGGGCCAGCACAAGGGCCCCCAGGATAGTCCGAACCATAAGGCGTGAAAAATACGCCATCGGTGATTTGCTCCGATCTATGCCCGCGAATCCGACCGCACGCACCCTAGCCGAAAGAGGTTAACCAGTTCTTTATTCAGCATTTTTCGCCCGTCCCCCGCCCGTCCCCCGTCCGTCCCCCGTCCGTCCCCCGTCCGTCCCCGGCCCGATCCTCACCAAGATGTGAACGCCAGGGCCTTGTCCGCGTGTTTGCGGGCCTTCAATCTTGGATGATGATGTCCAATTGTAGTCCTTTTCGGGCTTTCGGACTGTTCGCCGCCACCGTGGCCGTTGGCGGGCTGCTGGCGGCGTCCGGGGCCGGGGCCAACCCCCTGACCCGGCTTTCCTGGAAGTTGGAGTGGCCGAAGACCGATTTCTCCAAGACCTCCATCGATTTAAGCGAAATCACCTCCGGCGGCCCGCCCAAGGACGGTATCCCATCCATCGACGACCCCCGCACCGTGCCCGTGTCCGAAGTCAAGAACCTGGCCGACACGGAACCGGTGGTCGGGCTGATCATCAACGGCAAGGCCCGGGCCTATCCGCTGCGCATCCTGACCTGGCACGAAATCGTCAACGACGAGCTGGGCGGCGTGCCGGTGACCGTAACCTATTGCCCGCTGTGCAATTCGGCCATTGTCTTCGACCGCCGCCTCGACGGCAAGGTCCTGGATTTCGGTACCACCGGCAAGCTGCGTCATTCCGACATGGTGATGTACGACCGCCAGACCGAAAGCTGGTGGCAGCAGTTCCTGGGCCAAGGCATCGTCGGCGAGATGACCGGCAAGCGGTTGAAGACCATCCCGGCGCGGCTCGAATCCTTCGCCAACTTCAAAAAACGCGCCCCCGGGGGCGACGTATTGGTGCCCAACGACCCCGGCATGCGCAACTACGGCGCCAACCCATACGCCGGCTATGACACCTCGGCCACTCCGTTCCTGTTCCAGGGCGACCTGCCCAAGGGCATCAACCCGATGGTGCGGGTGATCGTCGTCGACGGCCAGGCCTGGAGCCTGCCGCTGCTCAGGGAAAAGGGCCGGGTCACCCAAGGCGATCTGGTGTTGACCTGGCAGGCGGGGCAGAACTCGGCCCTCGATACCCGGGCCATTTCCCAGGGCCGCGACGTCGGCAACGTGGTCGTCCGGCGCACCCAGGGCGGCCAGGGGGGCGGCCAGGGGGGCGGCAAGGCCAAGGACGTGGTCTACGACGTCACCTTCGCCTTCGTCTTCAACGCCTTCTTTCCGGGCCGCGAAATCCACCACAACTGAGCGGCGGTCGGCGGCATGGGCGCCGCCCCGCGGTTGCCGGGCCTTTGCCTCGCGGCTATACATGGCTGAAGGCGAATCCGATCCCTTTTATCCTGTCTGCGTTTGCAAAATGGCCCCGGCGTTCCTTCCTTCCGCTTGTCCTCACGATGGTCCCGCCGCCTGGCTGCGCCGGGAACCGAAGGCGGAGGCATGAGCCGGTTAGGGGCCCATATCGTCGTCGTCGGCAACGAAAAGGGCGGCAGCGGCAAGTCGACCACGGCCATGCACTTGATCGTCGGGTTGATGCAAATGGGCTTTGCGGTGGCCAGCGTCGACGTCGATTTTAGCCAGGCGACGCTGACCCGGTACCTGGCCAACCGCCGCGCCTTCGTCAAGGCCGCCGGCAGCGACGTCAAATCGCCCGATCACTTCACCGTCGGGCCACCGCAGGGGTCAGGAGAAGACGGGCGCGAAGACGATCCCGACGGGGCCAAGGCCGAACGGCTGAGGCTGTTGCTGGAAGGCGGCATCATCAATCACGATGTCGTCGTCGTCGACACCCCGGGCAGCGCCGGGCCGTTGTCGGCGCTGGCCCATTCCTATGCCGATACGCTGATTACGCCGATCAACGACAGCTTCCTCGATCTCGACGTGCTGGCCCATGTGGACGGCGCCCGCATGGCCGTCATGGGGCCCAGCCATTACGCCGAAATGGTATGGAAGCAGAAACAGGTCCGGGCCCAGCGCGACGGCGGCTCCATCGATTGGATCGTCATGCGCAACCGGCTTTCCAGCCTCGATGCCCACAACAAGCGCAAGATGGACGACGTGTTGCAGGACTTATCGAAGCGCATCGGGGTCCGCATCGTGCCCGGCTTCGGCGAAAGGGTGATCTTCCGCGAGCTGTTCCTGGCCGGGCTGACGATCATGGACCTCAAGGACGCCATCGGCCCGCAGGCCCTGGGCCCGTCCCATCTGGCGGCGCGGCGCGAGGTCGAGGAACTGATCGGGGCGATTGATCTGCCGGAAATTTCCCGGGCTGTCGATAACAAATCGAATTGACCGGTTTAGGTAACATATCACGTGTTACTAACACCCACATCCCCACAAGCTTAACAACCGCAACAGAATGTGATAAACAGGAATTTTGTAGCATTATCAGATCTATGGGCACCTCTGTTAATCTTGATATTGAGACTTTTTTCAGATGTAACCCATTGATTTATAAGAAATGGAATACTGGAAAATAGCATTTTTAGAGATGCCCATAGGTTGAAATAATTCGACCCCCCTCCTTGGTCACAAAATCCATACTATTTTATTAAAAAATACGAAAAAATGCCGCCCTGTGACCGCCGTCACAGCATGGGCAGGTCAAAAGTGCCAATATGGGCGTCAAGACTTATAAAATTCTATTCTTTGTCGTATACTGGATAAACAGATGCATTCCAGACGACACAAACATTATACGGCCATAATCAATATGTGGCCGTGCGCGACTAAGTATTGAGGAGCGGACGATGGCGACACAATCCGACCAGATAAACTCCCTTGCCGCCGGGGGGGCATTCTGGGTGGACGCGTTTAGCGGGGGGTCCGTGTTTCTGCCCGATGGCTTCACCCTTTTCCCGGCCATTTACGAGATCGATGGACGTGATCTGGTTTTGACCGCTACCAACGGTGCCCGGTTTACGGTCAGACGGTTCCTCGACCGGGACAATCCACCGACACTGGTCTCCAAGGACGGTCTCGAAATCAGCGGCGATATCGCCGCGAATCTCGCATCGGAAACCACCAATCAAGGCGGCGAGGATACGACGGTCTCGTTTGACATCGGCCCAGTATTGACCGACGGCTCGGAGGCCCAGAGCATCACCCTCATTGGCCTTCCCCAAGGGGCCAGTCTGCCGGTTGGCATCGTTACGGTCAATTCGAACGGCACGTCCAATTGGACGCTGACGCCGGATCAGGTTAGCGGACTGACGATAACGCTGCCGGCAAGTGCCGGAACCGCTTTCACGCTGTTGGTGGAGGTGACATCAAACGACGGCGCCAACATCAGCACCAGCCGCGTCTTGGTAAACATAGACGAGGCGGCGGGTACGTTAAACCTTACCTTGGTGGTCGCCTCGAATGATGGGGACGATGTTCAGGCTTTCTCTGTTGACTCGACTTCCGATCAATCGGGCGGCTTTACCGACGATGAAGCCGCTATCTTACTCAATTTTTCCGCCCTGGTCGAAGACCTCGATGATTTCTCGGCCTTGAGCATTGTCATCGGCGACGTCCCCACCGGCGCAACCCTGTCGGCGGGGACCGACAACGGCGACGGCAGTTGGACGCTGACGGGGACCCAATTGACGGGGCTGACAATCACCC
>JADFNT010000098.1 GCA_022563215.1 Pseudomonadota bacterium | reverse complement strand
CACCATCCGGGAAAAGGTGGAAACCTGGAACTTCTCCAAGGGCCAGGCGGCGGAATGGGAAACAGCGGTCCGGATCCATACCAAGCTCGGGTTTATCTTTTACCGGCCGTACCGGCTCACCGGCTTGAACCAGGCGTGTTTCGGCATGTCGGGCGAATGGGACCTCGCGCCCGGCGACCCGAAGCAGCATTACACCCGCATCATGTTCGGCTATTACTGCCAGCCGCCGGGGGTCGCCCTGGAACATGAAAAAATGATGGCGCTGATCGACAAAATCGGCCTCAAGGGCGTCACCCAGCGGGACGTCAAATTCTCCGACAACGTGATGAATTTCCACCGCGACGTGGCGGAAAACTTCTCCGGCCCGCAAGCCGGCAGCCGGGCGATGAGCGTCGCGCAAGGGGGCGGACCGGGGGCTTCGGCCGGGATCGGCGAATTCCCGTTCAATTACGCCGAGTACTACAACCTCGGCGACAGCGACGAAGAACGCGATGGCAATTGAACGGTTTCCGTCCCGTTAACCTTCCCAGATACTAAAACAAGGCGTGCGCCCCGGAAATTTCCGGGGCGCTTTTTTTGGGTATGCGTGGGGGCGGGGCTTAAATCTTGATGTTGAGGTAAAACCCGCGCGGCACGTTGTCGCGGAGCGGCCGGTCCTGATCCAGAATCTGGTTCAGGCGCCTGAGCCCGTCGCGTTCCTCGGGCGTGGTGTTCTGCGGGATCGACTCCGCCCGGGCCCGGACCTGGCGGACGGTGTCTCCCTGATAGACGTTCGGCTGCTTAGCGACCGCCGGCAGTCCCGTTTTGGTGATTCCAACCCCATCCGTCATGGTCCCAACCTAGGTGGAAAAGGTTAACGGAATCTCAAAATCGGCAACCCGGAAAAAGGAATTTTCCGGGGCCTTTTCGAGGCCGCGAAAGGCGCCTCAGAGAGGGTTCGGCGGGGCCTGGAAAATGTCGGGGCCGCCGCCGTCGCGGTAACGCTCCAGCGCCCAGGTTACGGACGGGAACGCCAAATCGTCCCAGGGGATATCCTCCCACCCGGCCAGGACCACGTCCTCGCTTTCGGGACCCGGCGCGAAATCCGCCGACGTCATCCGCGCCCGGTGGATGACGTAGACCTGGCTGATGCGGGGGATCGCGTAAAAACCGATCAGGCCGTCGATCTCGATCTCGGCCCGGGCCTCTTCCCAGGCTTCACGCCTGGCGCCTTCGGCGGTGGTTTCTCCGAGTTCCAAAAACCCCGCCGGAATGGTCCAGAAACCCTTTCGGGGCGGGATGGCGCGGCGGCAGATCAGGAATTTCTCCTGCCAAACGCAAACGGCGCCGGTGATGATTTTCGGGTTGTCATAGGCGATGTAGCCGCAATCGGGACATACCAGCCGTTCCCGGTCGTCGCCGGGGGGCACGGTCTTCACCGATGGCCCTGTTTTCCGATCTTCGCCCATTGCCCGGAGTGTGGCGCGGCGGGGCCGAACAGGCAAGGCGCCTTCGGGGCCGGACTGTTCAACCGGCGAGAATCCGCACCTGGTCCACCGCCAGGGCGCTTCGGCCGCCGCGATTTGGTTTAATCGTGGCGACATTGTATAACCCAGGTCAAGGGCGGGCGGCCATCGGGCGGCAAAGCCAAAAACCGAAAAAATCACGTCATGCCGCCCGGAAATGGTAAAATTAGCCGATTCGCTTGGATCCCGAGGGAAGGGATGAGCAAAGACAACAACCTCGAACACGAATTCCTGGACCTGCGCGCCGGGGGGCATTCCGACCAGACGTTCCTCGGCAACCTTCGCCTGGCGGCCCGGACGCGGCTGTTCTTGCTGACCGGGCTGCTGGCCATGGCCGCCTTCGCGGCGCTCTTTTTGATCATCGACAAACGGATGACGGCGGCGGTGGACGAATTCGCCGGGGCCGAAAAGATGGCGGCCCTGGCGTCGTCGGTGGAAACGGGCATCGCCGGCGCCCGGGGCGAGGAAAAGAGATTCCTTCTGCAAAAAGACCCGGTCATCGCGGAAACCTTCAACCGCCACCTGGAATTCATTTCCGAGTCCTTAAGCAGGCTGTCGGGGATGGCCAAGAGCGTCACCCTGCGCAAGCCCATCGACACCATCCGCGACGGCCTGGCCCAATACGACCAGCAGTTCTCGAAGCTGGTGAAATCCGAAAAGGCCCTGGGCCTCATCGACGGCACCGGACTTAGCCTGGCGCTTAAGAACGCCACCGAGGACCTGCAGGTCAAGTTCTCGACCGCCGGATACGCCAACCTGGCCGGGCAGGTTTCGCGCATCAACCAGGAAGGCCAGGAAACCCTGCTCAGCGGCTACAAGAAAGGCGTCGGGGAAATCCAGAAGCGCTACCAGACGCTGATTGTCTTCCTCAAGGAGACCAAGATTCCCGCGCAACGGAAAAAGGCGCTCCAGGAACTGCTGCAAAAGCACGAGACCATTTTGCTGGCGATGATCAATTCGCGCTTCGCCTTCGAAGATGAAGCCCAGCGTTTCGACGACATCCTGACCTATCTGGGGCCCAGCACCAGCGTCCTTTCCGGTTTCGCCGCCACCCGCCGCGGCCTGGCCGCCGAAGACCTGGCCCGGGCGGGCAGGATTTCCCGCATCGCCATCGCCGGCGGCAGCGCCGTCATCGTGCTGTCGCTGTTGATCGTCGGCCTGATGATGCTGCGCTCGATGAGCGAACCGATCCGCGTCCTGGCCAACATCGCCGGCCGGCTGGCCGACGGCGATGGGGCCGTTTCCCTGCCGGCGCGGGGCAACAGCGATTCCGTCGGCACCCTGGCCCGGGCGCTCGACAAATGGGTGCAAAACCTGGACGATCTGGAACAGTTGCGCCAGGAACTGAACGACACCCGCGCCGAGCTTGAAAAAGCCCTGGCCGAGGCCGAAGAGGACGCCATGGTGGCGGCCGAAGCCGCCCGCGCGGCGCTGCTGGCCGAGGACACCGAAGAGGCCGCCCCGCGGTTGCCGGTCCTGCCCGGCCCGGACGACGACGACATCGCTACCGGCGGGCCCCTATCCTCGGTCAGCCGGAAACTGGCCAATTTCAGCGAATACGTGACGGCGGCGGCCGGCGACGTGGAACGCACCGGGGCCCTGATCAAGGGCCTGGATGACGCTTCCCGGCAGATCGAGGAGATGGACTCGCTGGTGACGGCGATCCGCGATCAGACGAACCTGCTGGCCTTCCGCGTCGGGCCGAAGGAGCCGGGCGGCGACAATCTGGTCATCCTGTCGGGCGAGGATAAGGAACCAGCCGAGGATTCCCAATTCCCCGACGTCGACATGGCGAAACGCTTCGATGCCATCCGCGACGCCACCAACAAGGCCGAACGGACGTCGGCGGCCGTCCGCGGGACCATGGCCGAGGTCACCAGGATGGCCCATGAAATCGCCGCCACCGCGTCCGAGCAGGCGCTGGAGGCGACCAGCAAGCTGTTGAGCCAATCCGAATACCTGCAGAACATGCTCGACGACGTGATTTCGAAGATTCAACCGGCCAAGCCGGGCACCCTGACCTTGAAGGATTCCGATAACAAGGAACCCCCAGGGGAACACAAGGGCAAGAAAAAGGCCAAAACCACGCCGAAGAAGGCCTAGGCGCCCGCCTTATCCCGCCTTATCCCGCCTAACCGCCCGGCTTAACCGCCCTCCTTCAGCGCCGCCACGCCGGGCAGTTCCTTGCCTTCCAGCCACTCCAGAAACGCGCCCCCGGCCATCGACACATAGGAAAATTGATCTCTCACCCCGGCGTTGACCAGCGCCGCCACCGTGTCGCCGCCGCCGGCGATGCTGAGCAGTCCGCCGTCGGCGGTCAGCTCTGCTACCTCCCGGGCCAGCGCATTGGTGGCCAAATCGAAGGGCTTGATCTCGAAGGCGCCCAAGGGCCCGTTCCAGATCAGCGTCTTGTAGTCCTTGAGCCGGCCCGAAAGGTCGGCGACCGTGGCCGGCCCCAGGTCGAGGATCATGAAGTCGGCGGGGATGGCGTCGAGCAGCACGGTCTCGCTTTCTACCCCTTCGGCGAATTCCCTGGCCACCACCGCGTCGAGGGGCAGCGCCACCTCGCAGCCGGCCTCGATGCCCTTGGCCATGATGGTCTTGGCGGCGTCGGCCATGTCGCGCTCGCACAGCGACTTGCCGACGTCGTAGCCTTGCGCGTACAGGAAGGTGTTGGCCATGGCGCCGCCGATGATCATCAAATCGACGCGTTCGACCAGATGGCCCAGGACCCCCATCTTGGTCGAAATCTTGGCCCCGCCGATCACCGCGGCGACGGGGTGTTCCGGGGATTCCAGGGCCTGGCCGAAGGTATCCAGCTCCGCCGTCATCAGCCGCCCGGCCGCCGACGGCAGCAAA
Organism: Pseudomonadota bacterium; assembly: GCA_022563215.1. Classification (GTDB taxonomy): domain Bacteria; phylum Pseudomonadota; class Alphaproteobacteria; order Rhodospirillales; family Casp-alpha2; genus Casp-alpha2. The sequence continues at coordinate 2,210 of JADFNT010000098.1, read as the reverse complement.
TGCGCGATGGCCTCGATCGAGGCGTGGGCCCGGTGGGCGCAGGAAAAGGCGTCGTTGACGTAAAGGTGGCCCAGTTCCGCCAGCTTGCCGGCGAAGACGGCGTCGTTGGCTTCCTCTTCGCCGTGAAAACGCAGGTTTTCCAGCATCGCGACGCCGCCTCCGGAGACCGCCTCGGCGGCCTTTTCGGCCTCCGGCCCGATGCAGTCCGCGGCGAAGAGGAGGTCCCGGCCGAGCGCCTCGGCCAAGGCCCGGGCCACCGGGGCCAGCGACAGCGCCGCCACGACTTGGCCCCCGGGGCGGCCCATGTGCGACATGACGATGACGCCGGCGCCCCGGTCCAACAGATCGTTGAGGGTCGGCAGGGTCTTTTCCATGCGGCTGGCCTCGGTGATCCGGCCATCCTTCATCGGCATGTTGAGATCGGCGCGCACCAGCACCCGTTTTCCGGCGACGTCGAGATCGTCGATGGTCTTGAAGGCGCTCATATGTAGGGTTATAGGACGCCGCCGCCGGGGTTTCCAGGGGCGGCGGGGAAGGGGGAGGGATTGCCTAACCCCCCTTTTTCGCCAGCGCCTCGACGCGGCCGCGGGCGTCCTTGGCCTTTTCCGTTTCCCCCAGCACCTCGTAGGCGCGGGCCAGGCGTTGCCATCCGGACAGGTCGTCGGGGTTTTCCTGCAGCCGGTCGGCGAGCCGCTGGACCATGGTGCGGATCATCGTCTGGCGGTCGGCGGCCGACATCCCCGAAGCCGCCTTGACGTCCTCGGCGGATGGTCCCGGCGGCTGGGTGGTTGGGGCGGACGGAGTGGCAAGAGTGGAAGGCGGGGCCGATGTTGCCCCCGGGGTTTCCATGGGTGCCGGGGCTTCGGGCGCCGGCATGGCCTTGGCCAGCGCCAGCGCCTTGGCCGACGGTTTCAACGACCACGGCGCCACCTTCAGGTCGTTGGCGGCGCGGACGATCTGCTGGTCGATCATTTCAAGCCACGACGAGCCGGGCGGCGACACGGCGCGCAAATCGACCCAGGCCTGCAACGCCGCCTTGAGGTTCCCCCGTTGCGCCAGCTCCAGGCCAAGGTAATAGCGGACCCGGTGGTTGTAGGGGTCGACTTTGACGAGGTCCTCGAACAGGCCCCGGGCTTCCGGCCCTACCTGGCCATTTTCCGACAGCACCAGGGCCTCGGCGTAATCGGTGACGATTTCGGGATCGCGGTTGCCGACCACCATGGCCTTTCGGTAAGCGGCCAGCGCCCCTTCGAAATCGTTGATGGTCAGGTAGGTGCGCCCCAGCAACATCCAGCCGTCGACCCTGTTGGGGTCCTCCTCGAGCCGTTTCAACAGCTGCCTCGCCAGTTGCATGACCTCGTTGCGGTCCAGCCTGCCTTCGCGGGCGGTGATTTCGGATGCGATGTTGCGCCCGGCGAAGGGCTGGCCGGGCATCTCCGGCGAGCCGAGGGTGAAATAAATCCCGAACGCGGCGGCCGGAATCGCAACGGCCAGGACGGCGGCGGCCGTGCGGCCCCGGGTCAGGGAGTCCTCGGCGTCGGGTTTCTTTTCCGCCTCCGAAGCGGCCAGCATGCGGCGCTGGATCTCGACCCGGGCGGCTTCGGCTTCCTCATCGTCGAGCAGCTCCCGGTCCCGGTCCCTGTCGATTTCCCGGAGCTGGTCCTTGTAGACGGTGATGTCGTATTCTTCGCGGCCGGGCTGCGGTCCGCCGGGGCGGCGGATCAGCGGCATCACAATCGCCAACGCCACGACGCCCGACATCAGGACGGCGGCCACCCAAAGCCCGGTCACGAACCGTCTTCCTTGAGCAGTTTCTCCAGCTTCTTTTTCTCGTCGTCGGTGAGCGGCGGCGGCCTGGGCCGGGACGCGGCCTTGGCGCCGGTGGCGGCCTGGGTTCCGCCTCCCTGTCTGTCCCCCGGGCCCCCCCGCTGGCCGCTGTGACGGCGTAAAAAGACGATCATCGCCCATAGCCCCAGGCCCGCGATCACCGCCGGCCCCAGCCACAACACCAGCGTCGCCCCCTTGAACGGCGGTTTCAGGAGCACGAAATCGCCGTAGCGCGCGACCACGTAATCGATCACCGCCGAATCGCTGTCGCCGGCGGTCAGCCGTTGGCGGACGATGATGCGGAGGTCCTTGGCCAGATCGGCGTCGGAATCGTCGATGGACTGGTTCTGGCACACCAGGCAGCGGAGCCCCTTGGATATCTC
>JADFNT010000097.1 GCA_022563215.1 Pseudomonadota bacterium | reverse complement strand
GCCTGTTTAGCCGCTTTTCGGGGAACGACGGCCATTTCTTCCCGACCGGGAAAAGTGTGATATACGTGGGCCAAGGCCGCGCCCCAAAAACCCGGCCAGTGGAGACATCAAACAATGCCCAGTGAGCCCCCTAATGACTCCACTGGCGAGCACCAGGACGATACCCTCAGCCTCCAGATCGCCAATCAGATCATCAACGTCGCCAATGCCCGGCTTCAGGACGGCGCGAACATGGAAGAGGTTGTCCTGGGGCTTCGCCACGCGGCGGCCAATTTCTCCGCCTTCGTCGAATCCCGCCGTCAGGAAAAGGATGCCGACCCCGGCCAGGTGATCGAAGAATTCGCCCGTTTACTGGAATATTATCTCGGCCGCCACAAACCCGACTCCCCGGCGGGCGGACTTGAGAAATTGATCGAACAGGCGAAAAACGAACTATGACCCTGCGCCTAAGCGTCCTTGCCTTAGCGGTTTCCGCCTAACGGCAATTAAAATCAACACATTCCGCAACCCTCACGTAATACAGACTAAACATCACGCGGGCTTTATCCGGTTACTTTTTTCCACTCTTTTAGGGTATACTTGTTTGTAAGGTTATTGTAAGGATTAGTTTTGTAAGGTTACTGTAAGGATTTGTTAAACGATCCCAAGAGGAACGTGCAGGGGGCGGGGCGGAAGTTGTTGGCGTTTCTTTGTGTTTTCCATGGGAAAGGAACTGGGCCATTATCTTACCAATCTGGGACTTCTTCGCATTGTTAGCGACGGGTAAATCATGACCGACGACCAAGTCTCGAAAATGCGGTCCGAGCGCGACCGGTTCGTCGCCATGGCATTCTGCTGGGCCGACATCCTGATCGAATGCGACGGCAACGAGAAGGTCGTCTTCGCCGTCGGCCCGACCAAGCCCCTGGTCGGTAAAAGCTCCGAGCAATTGATCGGCGCCTCGCTAGAAGAATTCATTGAGCCCAAGGACCTGTCCCTGGTCCGGGGACTATTGGCGATCCCGCGCAAGTCGGGGCGGATCGAAGACGCCACCGTGCGCCTTCGGGGCGGGGCCAAGGGCCCGCAGGCCATGTTGTTCGTCGGTTATAAGCTGGAAGACCTGGGCGGACACTATTTCATAGCCTTCCGCAACAGCCCGTCGGCCGGTTCCAGCCGTAAGAAGGACGCCGCCCGCGATTCCGAAACCGGCCTCCAGGACCCCGGCAACTTCGCCGAAAGCCTGAAGGAGGCGGTCGCCAGCGGCGACATCGGCGAAGACAACCTGCTGACCCTGATTTCGCTGCCCGGTTACGAAGGCCTGCGCGAACGCCTGGACGAGGAAAGCGAGCAAAAGCTCCTCGAAACCCTGGGCACCTACCTGAAGGCCAACTCGGTCGGCGGCGACATGGCGTCCCGGGTCGGCGAGGGCCGGTTCGGCCTGGTCCACGACGCCAGCGTCGACGTCGCCGAAGTCGAAAAACAGATCAGCCAGTTCTCGAAGGAAGCCGACCCGACGGGACAGGGCGTGGAGGTCAAGTCGGCGAGCCTCGACGTCGGCCAGGAGGACGTCAGCAAGGAAGACATCGCCAGCGGCCTGGGCTACACGCTACGCATGTTCCAGAACGCCAAAGAAGGCGAAATCGACTTCGACAATCTGGAATCCTCTTTTTCGTCCCTGGTTTCCGAAACCGCCGGCCGGGTCAGGGAATTCCGCCGCCTGGTTGCCGCTGCCGATTTCGACGTCGCCTTCCATCCCATCCTCCACACGGTGACCGGCGCAATCCACCACTACGAGGCCCTGGTCCGGTTCAAGAAGGACGCCAATGGGGTTTCCCCTTACGAGACCATCACCTTCGCCGAGGAAGCCGGGCTGATTCCGGAATTCGACCTGGCCATGGCGACCAAGGTGGTCGGGCTTCTGGCCAACATCCCCGACCGCTATCAGGCGGCGATCAATATTTCCGGTTTTTCGGTCGGTAACGAAAAATACGTCGCCGGCCTGAAGGCGCTTCTGGCCGAAAACCAATGGGCGGGGGAACGGGTCCTTTTCGAGATCACGGAATCGGCGCGCATGGCCGACCTTGAGGCCGCCAACGAATTTATCCAGGTCCTGCGCAAGGACGGCTACGAGGTCTGCCTCGACGATTTCGGCGCCGGCGCCGCCAGCTTCCAGTATCTCGCCACCCTGGACGTCGATGTCGTCAAGTTCGACGGCTCGGTCATTCAAGACGCCCAAAAGGTGACCAAGGGCCGGGCCTTCCTGAAGGCGCTGACCCGGTTCTGCCGCGAGCTCGGCGTGGAGACCATCGGCGAGATGGTGGACACCCCCGAAGGCCTGGAATTCGTCCGCGAATGCGGCGTCCAGTACGTCCAGGGGTTCCTGTTCGGCGAGCCCAACACCAACATCCTTTCCTTCGGCAAGATGGACAAGAAAATCGAGAAGCTGTTCGGCAAGAAAACCAAGCGCCGCGCCTTCGGCTGAGGCGTGCGCCGGCCCCGTAAACCGGGGCCTTATTTATTTCTGGCGAAAAAATGGCGACCCCAACGGGATTCGAACCCGTGTTGCCAGGATGAAAACCTGGTGTCCTAGGCCAGACTAGACGATGGGGTCGCAGAGGCCTTCGATAAGGAATGAAGGTGGTATACGTCCTGGGCCGGTTTTTCAAGCCCCCTACCCGCCCCTTTGACGGGCAAGGGGCTTGCAGGAGCGGCGGCGTTTCCTAAAATCGGCGGACGGCGATACAATCAAAAGGAAGCGCACTCAATGTCCCAAGGAAAAGTCCTCATCGCCCAGGGCGGCGGCCCGACGGCGGTCATCAACCAGTCCCTCGTCGGCGCGGTGATGGTTTCGCGCGGCTTCCCCGAAGTCGATGCCGTTTACGGCGCCTTCCACGGCGTCCAGGGCATCGTCAACGAGGATTTCATCGACCTCGGCGGTGAGACGGCGGAAAACCTGGAACTTATCGCCGCCACCCCGTGCTCGGCCCTGGGCTCGACCCGCGACAAGCCGGACGTGAAATACTGCCAGGAAATCTTCAAGGTCCTGCGGGCCCACGCCATCGGCACATTTTTCTACATCGGCGGCAACGATTCCTCGGACACCCTTCGCATCCTCGCCGAAGAGGCCGCCAACGCCGATTACGCGCTGCGCTGCATCCACATCCCCAAGACCATCGACAACGACCTGACGGTCAACGACCACACGCCGGGCTATCCCTCGGCGGCCAAGTTCGTCGTCGGCGCCTTCGCCGGCGTCAACCTGGACAACCGGGCCCTGCCCGGCGTCTACGTCGGCGTCGTCATGGGCCGCCACGCCGGTTTCCTGACCGCCGCAAGCGCCTTGGCGCGCAAGTACGATGACGACGGCCCGCACCTGATCTATCTGCCGGAACGGGATTTCTCCATCGACGGGTTCATTGCCGACGTCAAAGCCGCCGTCGGCAAATTCGGCCGCTGCGTGATCGCGGTGTCGGAAGGCATCCACGACGAAACCGGCGAGCCGATGGCCGCCAAGCTGGCCCAGGAGGTCGAAAAGGACGCCCACGGCAACGTCCAGCTATCGGGCACCGGGGCGCTTGCCGACCTGCTATGCGCCGCCATCCGCGACAACACCGACATGAAGCGCGTGCGCGGCGATACCTTCGGCTACCTGCAACGCTCGTTCCTGGGCTGCGTTTCAGACGTCGACCAGCGCGAAGCCCGCCAGGCCGGCGAACGGGCGGCGCAATTCGCCCACGATGGCGAAGGAGACGGGTCGGTGACCCTCCATCGCACCGGAGACGGCGAGAATTACGCCGCCGAGTTCAGGCTCAGCCCCTTGCAAGACGTGGCCGGCAAGACCAAGGTCATGGCCGACGAATTCATCGCCAAGGACAGCCCCGACGTCACCGGCGCCTTCGTCGATTACCTGCGCCCGCTGTTGGGGTCCGGCATGCCCGAAGCCTTCCGGCTCGAGGCCGAGCGGGTCGGGAAGATATTGAATAAGTAGTTCCGCCCTCAGTCTTCCGGCGGTTCCTCGTCAACCTGGCGGTAATCCACGCCCAGGCCCGCCTCGCGCAGCAAGGCGTCGGCGATCTTCGCCTGTTCGCCCCAGCGTTCATGGTCGAAATCGGGTTGGTCGCAGACGACGCGCTTGATCCCGGCCTGGATGATCATCACCGCGCAGCGCGCGCACGGCGGCAGCGGATGGACGTAAAGGGTGCAGCCCTCGGCCCGGTCGCCGGCGAACATCAGGGCGTTCTGTTCGGCGTGGACGACCATTTCATACTTGGTCTCGCGGTCGTCGAGACGCTCCCGGGTGTCCTCGACTCCGGCCGGGAAGCCGTTGAAGCCCATCGACACCACCCTTTTGCTCCGCGTGTGGGTGATGACGGCGCCGACCTGCGTCGACGGGTCCTTGGACCAGTTAGAAATGTGTTCGGCCAAGGCCAAAAACCGGTGGTCCCACTTATCGAGCATTCGGCGCCTTCCTTCCGGCCGCTACGTTACCATGCCCGCCTACCATGCAGGGGCCGCGTCATCGATCAAAAGTTGCGCCTTCGAATACCCCTTCCAGGTGTTGACGCGCAACCGCCCGGCGACGTGCAGCGGCGCGCCGTCGCTGTTCAACAGCGCCTGGCCCAGGGGCGTATCGAGGCTGTTGAACGAGATCGCCGCCAGGCGGCCCCCATCCTCGCCGGTCAGCGTGCCGCGGACGTGGTTTTCGCCGGCCACCGCCGCATAGGACAATCGCGCCGCCGGGATGACGAAGCGCGGTTCCGGGTTGCCGGACCCGAACGGCCCGACCTGCTGCAGGTCCTCAACCAAATTCATCGTCGCCGCGGCCGGTTTCATCGCCCCGTCGAGATAAAGCCGGGGCTGGATTCCGCCCGGGCCTAAGTGGGCCGATATCCGGTCGCTCAGGAATTCCCGCAGTTCCTCCAGCCGCCCGCTATCGACGGTGAACCCGGCGGCCATCTTGTGACCGCCGCCCTTGATCAGAACCCCGGCCTGGCAGGCGGCGATGACGGCGGCCCCGAGATCGACGCCGGAAACGGAGCGCCCGGAGCCGACACCCTGGCCGGTGCCTTTGTCGCCGTCGAGGGCGACGACGCAGGCCGGGCGGTTGAACCGCTCCGCCAGCCGCCCGGCGACGATGCCGATGACGCCGGGGTGCCAGCCCTCGCCGGCCACCAGGATCAACGGACCCAGGCCGTCGCCGGCCTTTTTCGCCTCGTCCATGGCGGCGTCCAGCACCGCCGCCTCGATATCCCGGCGTTCGCGGTTGAGCTCGTCGAGCCGGTGCGCGATGCCGGTGGCCTCGCCGATGTCGTCGGTGCAGAGCAGCCGCGAACCCAGGTCCGACTCCCCGATGCGCCCGCCGGCGTTGATCCTGGGGCCGAGCAGGAAACCGGCGTGATAGGTGCCCGGCGGCTCCTTCAGCCCGGCGACGTCGGAAAGCGCCCTGAGCCCGGTGTTGTTGCGGGCCGCCATGACCTTCAGGCCCTGCGTCACCAGGGCCCGGTTGAGGCCGGTCAGCGGCACCACGTCGCAGACGGTGCCTAAGGCGACCAGGTCCAGCCATTGGGTCAGGTCGGGCTCGGGCCGGTCCCGGTACCAGCCGGCGTCCCTGAGCGTCCGGTTGACCGCCACCACTAAAAGGAACGCCACGCCGACGGCGGCGAGCTGTCCCTGGCCGCTGTCGTCGTCGAGGCGGTTGGGATTGATGACGGCGGTGGCCGGCGGCAGATTGGCCTCGGCCTCGTGGTGATCGACGACGATGACGTCGAGGCCGGCGTCGGCGGCCGCCTGCAGGGGTTCATGGGCCGAGGTGCCGCAATCGACGGTGACGACCACCGAAGCGCCGCCCTCCTGGAGCTTCAGCAACGCCTTGGTATTGGGGCCGTAGCCTTCCTTGAGACGGTCGGGAATATAGGTCGCCGAGCGGCCGCCGGCGGCGGCGAAGAAACGCGTCAACAACGCCGACGACGTCGCCCCGTCGACGTCGTAATCGCCGAAGATGCCGATCGCGTGGCCGTCGATGATCGCCCGGGCCAGGCGTTCGGCGGCGGTGTCCATGTCTTTCAGGCGGCTGGGATCGGGCAGCAGGTGCTTGAGGGTGGGCCTGAGGAAAACATCGGCGTCTTCCAGCCCGACGCCACGCGCCGCCAGCACCCGGCCGACGATTTCGGGCACCGAAAGCCGCTGCGCCAGGGCCAGGGAGTGGCGCTCATCGGCCTCGCGGCTGATCCACCGCTTGCCGGTCAGTGATTTTTCGACGCCGAGAAAACAGTCCGGGCCGCTTGGTCGCGCGCCATTTTCCCGTCGATCAGGTCTTGGCAGTCCCGCGGATGAAGTCATGATGGCCCTCGATAAAACGCAGCGTCCCGGTCATGGAGCGCAAGACCATGGAATGGGTGACGGCGCCGCCGGGGACGTGGCGCACGCCTTCCAGCATGTCGCTGTAGGTAACGCCGGTGGCGGCGAAGGTGACGTTGCCCGACGCCATGTCCTCGGTTCCGTATTTGCGCTCCGGGTCCTCGATGCCCATGGCCTGGGCCGCCGCCTTGTCGTCGTTGTCGCGGAACACGAGACGCCCCTGCATCTGACCGCCGACCCCCCTCAGCGCGG
>JADFNT010000096.1 GCA_022563215.1 Pseudomonadota bacterium | reverse complement strand
TTTTTCTACATCATATTTTTTGTTATCAATACTGACTTGAGGTATTTTCCCGTTTTCCAATTCTTCATATAACAAAATTGCTGCGTGTGCTGCTGTTACAACCCAATTTTCTTTAATTAAAGTAGCTTCTCCATCTGATAAATGACAAATTTGAGGATATTTTTTTCCTAATTCTATAAATTGTTCATCTGGGACATCATGACGAACTATTAAACTCATTAATGATAATGAAATAATTAAAGTAAGCGGTACAGGTTATGAATCAAAAGGCAATTTTTATGCAAACGATAAACAGATTAATCCAAAACAGCTGGAATTATTTTTGCGAATAGGTTATTTGTGCAATAATTCCAAATTAGTTAAAACGAAAGGGGGATTTGAGATTCTTGGAGACCCTACTGAAGGTTCTTTAATAGTTTTAGGGAAAAAAGGAAAACTTGAAGAGGAATACTTACTCAATCATTTTTCATTGATTGAAGAACTGCCATTTGATTCGGATAGGAAAAGAATGTCAGTTATATTTAAAAATAAAATAAATAAGAAAACGGAAAACGGCTTGTGGCCTAGACGACGAGAAATTGATCGTCGAGACGAGAAACAGCAGAAAGTATACGAGCAGAATATTATGCCGAGAGTGGGAAAAATAAATATTCAGCACCAGGAAGGGAAGATTGACGATGATCCCCCAGCAGAGGAACAGGGAAATCGCCTTGTTGGTGGGACGCAGGGCGCGCATCGCTGAAATGTTCATGAATTTAGTTCGTTGATGATCCCATGGCGCTTCCTAGAGGGGCATCATTATAAACGATGGCAAAGGGGTCAAGGTGTCCGAAGGCCCGGACGGCCTGACCCTCAACGGCATCAAGACGGAAGCGGCTTAGGCGTTATTTCCCGGCGTCGGCGACCTCGATGGGCTTAAGCGCCGCGTACTTTTCCTCGGTCCCGGCCCGGGTCTCCTGGAACCGCGCCAGTTCGGCGCCCTTCAGTTTCTTGCCCGACGGCATCCTCAGCTTCATCGGGTTGGTGCGTACCCCGCCGGCGAGAATCTCGTAATGCAGGTGCGGGCCGGTGGACCGGCCGGTGGTGCCGACGTAACCGATCACCTGCCCCTGGGTCACCCGTTTGCCCTTCCGGGTGCCGCGGGCGAAGCCGCTCATGTGGGCGTAGGCCGTTGCATAGCGGGCATTGTGGCGGATGCGGACGTATTTGCCGTAGGCGCCGTTGCGCCCGGCCCGGACGATGATGCCGTTGCCGGCGGCGTAGATGGGCGTGCCCCTGGGCGCCGCGAAATCGACGCCCCGGTGAAGTTTGGTGTAGCCCAGGATCGGATGCCTGCGCCGCCCGAACCCGGAAGACAGCCGCGCCCCGTCGATGGGCGTTCGCATCAGCGCCTTCCTGGCGCTCCGGCCCTTGGCGTCGAAATAGTCCCGGGTGCCGCCGGCGGTGGCATGGAGATAGATGGCGTGGCGCTTGCCCGACAGCGTCAAGGCGGCGAAGGCGATGGGGCCGCTGAAGACCTGCTTGCCGGCGGCATCGAAGACGCGCTCGTACAGAACCTCGAAGCGGTCGCCGGAGCGGATGTCGCGCTGAAAGTCCACGTCCCACGAATAGGCCCGGATCAGCTCCGCCAGCACCCGGTTGGGAATCCCGGCCTTGCGGCCGGCGACGTAAAGGCTGGACTCGATGACGCCCTCGGCCCTGGCCATGTCGCGGTTCAGGGCCTTTTCGGCCTTGGTTGCCGAAAAACCTCCCCTGGGGCCCTTTTCGACGCGGATGGCGATGTCGTAGTCGGGCTCGACGACGATCCCTAAGAAACGGCCCAACGATGGCGAGCGGGCATCGGGAGTGCCCGGGGCCGGCGGCTGGAAGATGACCGCGATGCGCTGGCCTTGCCTTAGGCGCTTGGGATTGAAATGCCCGGAAAGCGCCCGGATGGCGCCTTGGGTGTCGGCGTTGGAAACCCCGGCGCCGGTCAACAGCCCGGCCAGGGTGTCGCCGGGGCCGACCCGGAGGTCGTAGCGGAAGGACGGTATTGGCGCACCGGGGCCGGGTTCGCGATCCAGGGGCCGGTCCTCGCGGCGGGTCCTGAGGGTCGCCGCGGCCGCCCGGTTGCCGAGCGACATGGGGGCCAGCGCCAGGGTGTCTCCGGCGCTCCGGGCAGCCGAACCGGCCGGGCGTTCGAGAGCGGCCCCGGCCGAAGCGGCGGCGGCGACGGCCAGGGCCGCCGCGGATAGTATTCCCCTCAAGAGCACGCGGTTCCTTCCCCCGTTTTTTTCCTAAACCGGACAGGGTGTTTCGAAACGCCTTTCGAGGGCTTCCCTCTGATTCCCTCAATGGAATCAAACCTATGCGGACAACCCTTAAGAAAATGTTGCATTTTTAGGCTCCTTCTTGGCGGCGGAAAGGTGATGAAAAACAACGACATATGCCGAAACGGGTTCTAGCATGGGGACCGGAAAGGTCGGGAATGTGGCAAAACGGGGTCAAAACCGTGATCGATTCGCCCGCTAAGGACGCCCAGGCGGCCATGGGTTGCGGCAAGTGGCCATTGGCGGCGGTCGCCTCCTTCATCGCCTTGATCCACGTCGCCTGGTGGTTCGTCGGCGACACCATCGTGGTCAACGGCAACCTCTTCGACGGCGACAGCTACGCCCGGCTGGTGCGGGTCGAGCGGCTGGTGGAAACCGGCGGCTGGTTCGATTCCAGCCTGCCCCGGGCCAACGCGCCCTTCGGCGGCTCGCTCCACTGGACGCGGCCGTTCGATGTCATGTTGATCGCCCTGGCGATGCCGCTGGAGCCGCTGCTCGGCTTCAAGCAGGCGCTTTTCTGGTCGGGCGCCATGATCAGCCCGCTGTTGCACGTTCTTGTCGCCATGGCGACCCTATGGGCGTCGCTGCCGTTGCTGGGCCGCGCCGGCGCCGCCATCGCCGGGGCCCTGACGGCGGCCCAGTTCGGCATCCTCGGCTACGCCACCGTCGGCCACGCCGACCATCATATGCTGTTCGCCCTGCTCGCCGTCGGGGCTTTTGGTTTCACGGTCCGCGCCCTTTTGGCCGCCGAGAACGGCGGCCGGCCGGCCTTTTGGGCCGGCGTGGTTCTGGCGGCCGGCTTCTGGGTCGGGACGGAGGCCCAGGTCACCATCGCCCTTTGTGTTTTGGCGGCGGGCCTGGCGTGGGTTGCGGGCGTGCCGGAAAGCCCCAGGACCAACCAGCGCCTGGCGCTGGGGCTGGCGCTGGGGGTGGCGTTGGCGCTCTTCGCCGAACGCGGCCCGGCGGGGTATCTGGATGTTCAATATGACCGCCTGTCCATCGTCCACCTGACCTCGGTGGTGCTGCTGCTGGCTTTTTGGTCGGGGGTGGCCGCCTTCGCCGGGCGCGGGGAGGACCGGCCGGGCTCCCCAGGCGCCCGCCTTGGAGTGCGCCTGGGGGCCGGGGTCCTGGGGGCGGCGGCGGTCGTCGGCGTCACCTGGGTGTTGTTCCCTGAGGTGCTGGTGGGACCCATAGACCAGTACGACCCGGAGCTCAGGGCCATCCACGCCACCGTCCCGGAGTTCGCCCCCATCGCCGACGTACCGCATTTCCTGATCCTCCTGGGGACGGTGGTGTTCGCCGCCCCGTGGGCGGCCTGGCGGCTGAGGGAGGCATGGCCCCATCCCAAGTTCTGGGCGTGGTTCCTTTTCGCCGCCGCCTTGGCCGTTTACATGGCCTTCGCCGTAAGCTGGGTGCGCTGGTCCCTTTATGCGGGGCTGGTCCTGAGCGTGTTCCTGGCCGACCTGATGGTTGCCGCCGACGCCGCCATCGACCGGCGGTTCGTCTTGCCCCGGCGGCTGTTGGTCAAGATAGCGGCCATGCTGATCCTCGCCGCCGGTCCCCTGGTGGCCGGGGTCGCGGGCGTACGCGGCGGAACATCGGCTTCGGCCACGGCCCCGGAGGATACGGTTTCCGTGGCCGGAGATCCGCGTCCCTGCCCGTTGCAGGCGATGTCGCGGCAACTCAACGCGCCCCCCTGGGACGCCCGCCCGAGGACCATCCTGGCGTCGGCGAATTTCGGGGCCGAATTGCTGTACCGGACCCCCCATAAAGTGCTCGGCACCTTTCACCATCCCAATACCCCGGGGATTCTTGACAGCGTCCGCATCCTGGGCGGCGCCGAAGAGTCCGCAACCCTGGCCCTGATCCGCAAACGGAAGATCGACCTGATCCTGATCTGCCTCCATTCCGGCCGGGCGGGGTATATCAAGGGCCGGGACGACGAGGGTATCCTCTACCGGCGTCTGGAGGACGGGAACCTGCCCGGCTGGCTTCGGGAGATCGAGGTTCCCGGAAACCTGGGCCGGGCCTTTCGGCTGTTCGAGGTGGCGCCGGCGTCCGGGAGTTGGAACCGATGAAGGATCGCCGCCATGGCTGAACCGCCGGCTTCGACGGGACAAGGACCAACGGGCCTGACGCTTCGGCCCGTTCTTGCGGCGGCCGCGTTCGTGGTCTTGATTCACGGCGCCTGGTGGCTGGTCGGCTTCGAAGCCATCCTCCAAGGCGGCCTCGCCGACGGCGACAGCTACGCCCGGCTGATGCGCATCGAGCGGCTGGTGGAGACCGGGGCCTGGTTCGATTCCCTGATGCCCCGCGCCAACGCGCCTTTCGGCATCACCGTCCACTGGACGCGCCCGTTCGACGTGCTGATGATCGCGCTGGCGCTTCCGCTGGCGCCGGTCCTGGGGTTCGGCAAGGCGCTCTACTGGGCGGGGGTCGTCATCAGCCCGCTGGTCCACGTCCTGTCGGCGGGTGCGCTCGCCTGGGCGGCGATGCCGATCCTGGGCGTCGCCGGGGCCGCCGTCGCCGGGGCCCTGACGGCGACCCAGTTCGGCATCCTCGGCTTCGCCGTCGCCGGGCGCGCCGACCATCACATGGTGTTCATGCTGATCGCCATCCTCGGGCTCGGGTTCCTGGTCCGCTCCCTCATGGCCGCCGATACCCGCGCCCGCGACGGCAACGCCCTGGCCGCCGGGGCGGTGTTCGCCGCCGGCATCTGGGTCGGGCCCGAGATGTTCCTGCTGGCCGGCCTTGGCCTGTTGGCGACGGGGCTTTGGTGGGCCGACGGCGGCGAAGGGGCCGCCGGGGCGAACCTCCGCTTCGTCGGGGCGCTGGCGCTGGGCCTGGCGGCGGCGCTCCTGGTCGAGCGCGGGCCGGCGGGATTCATGGACGTCGAGATCGACCGCCTGTCGATCGTGCACCTGAGCATCGCCGGTCTGCTGGCGGCTTTCTGGTCCGCGGTCGCCGCCACGGCCCGGGCGTGGCCGCGGCCGTCGGGCGTCCCGCACCGCCTCGCCGCCGGCACCCTCGGCGCCGCGGGGATCGCCGCCATGGTCATCCTCGTCTTCCCCGAGGTGCTGAAGGGGCAGTTGTCCTACACCGACCCGATGCTGCTGTGGCTGTTCGGGCAGGTCAGCGAATACGGCCCCATGGGCGATGTCCCGCATTTCCTCCTCTACGCGGGAAGCGTCGTCTTCGCCGGCCCATGGGTCCTCTGGCGGCTCAGGGAGGAGTGGACGGGGCGCGGGCGCTGGGCATGGTTCCTGATCGCGGCGGCGATGTTCGTGTATGTCGCCTTCGCCATCAACTGGATTCGCTGGTCGCTCTATGCGGGGCTTTTCATGGCCGTGGTCCTGGCCGACCTGCTGCGGTACGCCGACGGGGCGGTCAACCGGCGCTTCGCCTTCCCGGCCCGGCTGGCGGTCAAGGCGGTGGCCGTCCTGGCCTTCGCCGTCGGCCCCCTGATCGCCGGTGGCGGCGCCCTTTACGCGGCCCGGACGGCGGACCAGGCCGCTAACGGCGGCGTCCCATCGTGCCCGGTCGGCGAATTGGCCCGCACCCTCAACCGGCCGCCGTGGTCGGACCGCAGCCGCATCATCGTCGCCTCGGCCAACTTCGGCGCCGAGATCCTCTACCGGACCCGCCACCGGGTGGTGGCGACGGTGAACCGCCCGAACGAAAAAAGAAAATCAAAATCAAGCTCGCCGATGGTAAAGAACGCACCATTCAGCACATGGTTGCTACCACGTTCTGGAGTACCGATAGCAATCCGATGTCAGCCGCTCAGTTTCTTGAGCAAATGTTTGGTGACTTGCCAGAGTTCTTCAAAGATGAGAATGAGCTACGGAAAATCTGGAGTCAGCCAGATACACGCGAGTCCTTGCTGAATAGCCTTGCTGATAGTGGCTACGGGAAGGATCAGCTTGCGGAGATCAGAATGATGATTAATGCTGAGAAGAGCGATCTGTTTGATGTGCTAGCTTATGTGGCATTTGCCCTTCAGCCAATCACTAGGCGTGAACGTGTAGCAGCAAGCAAAGAACGAATCTTCTCCCAGTATGACGACAAGCAACAGGTGTTTCTGGAATTCGTGCTTGCTCAGTACGTTAAAGAAGGGGTTGGGGAACTCGCTCCAGAGAAGCTGCCTGATCTGCTGGCACTAAAGTATCATGCAGTGAGCGACGCGGCGGCTGAGCTGGGTAGTGTGGCATCCATCCGCGACGTATTCGTGGGTTTTCAGAAACATCTCTACGCGGAAGCCGCCCCGTAACATCTGTCGCAAGAATCTGCAGTTCTAAGCATCCAC
>JADFNT010000095.1 GCA_022563215.1 Pseudomonadota bacterium | reverse complement strand
CAATCTCAACCCTCCATTTTTTTGTCACGACCACTTTGGTTCAATCCTCTCCGATACTCCTTTAGTTCTCCAAATTACCTTTTTCTTCCGTCCGGTGAAGCTGCATCACACGCTGCTTGATCTCCTCTGGCCGCGGATCGGCGTTATTAAAATCTTCCAGCATTCGGTCGTAACGAAAATTACGTACCGCCAGCAACACAAATCGCTCATGGTTCGCTCTACTCTCGTCATACTCATACAAACAAAGTGTATAATTCTCCTGGTCAATCACCGCGATCCCATGACGACCGGGACTCAACTCGACGGCGAACGAGATCACATGGGTTGCATGGCCATTTTCCTGCGAATCCGTCTTGCCCGTGACCTGTTGGCCCAGCAACACCACCGCCATCAACGTGGACACAATCGCCACAAAGACCAACAACGCACGTCCCATTTCGCTACGCCTCGAGAGCGACATCTGTAAATCCCTTCAAAAAAACAACTTACAGCGGTAATCCACAACCCGGCATTATACCCCCAACAAAGCCCAAAAGCAAAAAAAATCTTTACCCTCAGCCTATCAAAATAATAAATCCCCACCCCTCAAAACAGCGACTCCTGTTGGGCTGCCAATTCGTCTCTTCCGCTTTTCTCCGCCGGTGGTTCGAGTTTCATATGTTCATACGACTCCTGCGTGGCCATTCGTCCCTGCCGCGTCCGCACCACGAAACCGATCTGCAATAGGAACGGCTCCACCACGTCCTCCAGCGTATCGCGCTCCTCACCCAATGATGCCGCCAGCGCCTCCACTCCCGCCGGTCCACCCTTATACGTCGTCATCAAACTCCGCAGGTAAGCCCGATCCAGATTGTCCAGTCCCTGGTCGTCAATCTCCTCCATCTTCAGCGCTTTTTCTGACAAGCCTGTGGTCACCACACCGCCGCCATGCACCTGAGCATAATCCCGAACCCTGCGTAACAAACGGTTCGCCACCCGCGGCGTCCCTCGACTGCAACCAGCCAATACTTCCAGTACTTTCTCATCGACCACGATCTTTAACTTCCCCGCCGTCCGCCGCAGGCAGGCCACCAGATCCTCATGCGACCAGAACTCCAGGTGATGTTGTATCCCGAACCGCGACCGCAAAGGCCCCGTCACCAACCCCACCCGCGTCGTGGCGCCGATCAACGTAAAAGGCTTGAGCGGAATATTTATCGTCTTGGCGTGCATCCCGCTATCGACGGTGAAATCGACCTTGAAATCCTCCATCGCCGGATAGAGAATTTCCTCGACCACCGGGTTAAGGCGGTGGATTTCATCGATGAACAATACTTCCCGGGGCTGCAGGTTGGTGAGGATGGCCGCCAGGTCGCCGGCCTTGGCGATCACCGGCCCCGACGTTGCGCGGAAGCCGACCCGGAGTTCATGGGCGACGATCTGCGCCAGGGTCGTTTTGCCGAGCCCGGGCGGCCCATGAAAAAGCACATGGTCCATGGCTTCGCCGCGCTTGGCGGCGGCGGCGACAAAGACCGACAGGTTGCCGCATAACTGTTCCTGGCCGATGAAATCGTCGAGCCGTTGCGGTCGCAGCCCGATTTCGGCCCCGTTTTCCAATTTATCTTCGTCTTTGTCCTCGACCGCTTCGGCGGCCGCGACCATGCGGTTGCCGTCACTCATTCAAACGCTCCCTCTGGCATCGACGGGGGCCATTTCGCTCAGGCCGCCCCGGATCAGGGCCTCGACATCGGCACCCTCGCCGAGCCGGCCGGCGGCGCGGCTGACGGCGCTCAGGGCCTGGGACGGCTGGTAGCCGAGATTGACCAGGGCCGATGCGGCATCCGACACTACCCCTCCTGGCCCTTCTGGCCCGGCCGCCGGTTGACCGCCCGGCGCCACGGCAAGGGCAATGGTTCCGACCTTGTCCTTCAATTCGTTGAGGATACGGGCCGCCAGCTTCGGGCCGACGCCGGGGGCCTGGGTGATGACCGCCTTGTCGGCGGCGGCTATTGCTTGCACCAGCTCGTCCGACGACAACACCGTCAACAGGCCGAGCGCCACCTTGGCGCCGACGCCCTGGACGGTTGTCAGAAGACGGAACCAGTCGCGCTCGACGGCATCGATGAAGCCATAAAGGTGGATGTGGTCCTCGCGGACATGGGTTTCGACCATGACCTCCGCCACCTCGCCGGCGCCGAGGCGGCGGAGCGTGCGGCCGGAACAGAACACCCGGTACCCGACGCCGCCGACGTCGATGACGGCCCAGTCCTCGCCGAGGCTGTCGATCAGGCCCTTGAGCTTGGCGATCATTGCACCGCCGCCAGCGCCAGGGCCGCCACCGCCTGGGGGCTTGAGCGGTGATGGGCATGGCAGATGGCAACCGCCAGCGCGTCGGCCGCGTCGGCGGTCTTGATCGTCGATCCGGGCAACAGGGTCTTGACCATCATCTGTACCTGTTGCTTGGCCGCATGCCCGGCGCCGACGACCGTTTTCTTGATCAGGTTGGGCGAATATTCGGCGACGCTAAGCCCGGCGGCTGCCGGCACCACAAGCGCAATCCCCCGGGCCTGGCCCAGTTTCAGCGCCGAGGCGGCGTTCTTGTTGACGAAGATCTCCTCGACCGCGGCCTCAAGGGGATGGAACCGTTCGATGATTTCCGTCAGGCCGCTCTGCAACTGCACCAGCCGGTCGGCCAACGGCAATTTCGAATCCGTCTTGATGACGCCGTCGGCGACATGGCCGAGGCGGTTGCCGCTGGCCTCGATCACACCCCAACCGGTATGGCGGAGCCCCGGGTCAATGCCGATCAGTCGAATGGTGTCCTCCTGTGCCTGATCATCGGCTTTAAGCGCTCAATCTTTCGAGCACGTCGTCGGCGACATCGAAGTTGGCCGCCACCCGCTGCACGTCGTCGTTGTCGTCAAGGGCGTCGAGAAGCTTCAACAGTATGCCGGCGGCGTCCTCATCGACGGCGACGGGGTTTTGGGGCTTCCAGTCCAGCCTGGCGTCCTCGGCGTTTCCGAACCTGGCCTCCAGGGCATCCCGGACAGCGGAAAAATCGTCTGGTTTGCACGTCACCTCATGGCCGGCGTCGGAGGACTCGACATCCGCGGCGCCGGCTTCCAGGGCCGCCTCGAACATATCGTCGGCGCTGGCCGCATCGGCGCCGTAAACGATCAGGCCGACGCGCTCGAACATGAAGCTGACGGAACCGCTTTCGCCCAGGTTGCCGCCGTATTTGGTGAACGCGGCGCGGACCTCGCTTGCCGTGCGGTTGCGGTTGTCGGTCAACGCCTCGACGATCACGGCAACGCCCCCCGGGCCATATCCTTCGTAGCGGATTTCCTCGTAGTGGGTGTCGTCATCGGCGCCGCTGGCTTTTTTGATCGCCCGGTTCATGGTGTCGGACGGCATGTTGGCGGCCCGGGCCGCGGCGATGGCGGTGCGAAGCCGGGGGTTCATGTCCGGGTCGGGCAAGCCCGACTTGGCGGCGACGGTCAATTCCCTGATCAACTTCGAGAAAACCTTTCCCCGCTTGGCGTCCTGACGGCCCTTGCGGTGCATAATGTTCTTGAATTTTGAATGACCGGCCATGGTTTCCTGGTCAGCCCCTATATCCTTTAAATTTTATGACGGCTTATACCATATGTAGTAGGTGAACGCACGACCGCCGTCCACCTTAATGTCAGACCAATATGTCAATAATTGGGCGGTGCCGGGGACCGCCCCGGGAAACCACCCCGAGGACCACAAGGGCGGGGTTGAAGGGCGTATTCGTCGGCCTAGTCTAAAGCGGCCACGCCTCGGCCAGGCGCCCGCCGAGGCGCAACGGACCGACGTGCCGGGCCAGCCCGGTCTTGTCGTCGGTCTCGACATAGACGGCGCACAGAGTCGCTTCCCCTTCCGCCGGTTCAAGCCGCCCCTGCGGCATCTTGGTGGTGAAGCGGCTGGTCGCCAGTTCCTTCTTCATGCCGATCACCGAATCATAATCGCCGGTCATGCCGATATCGGATTGATAGGCGGTGCCGCCGGGAAGGATTTGCGTATCCGCCGTCGGCGTGTGGGTATGGGTGCCGACGACCGCCGAAACCCGACCATCGAGAAAATGGCCCATGGCCTGCTTTTCACTGGTCGCCTCGCCATGAACGTCGACGACGATGGCGTCCACGGTGGCGCCGAGTCGGTGGTTCCTCAACGCCTCATCGACGGCCTTGAAGGGATCGTCCAGGGGATCCATGAACAACCGGCACATGGGGTGGACGACCATTACCTTGCGTCCATCCTTGGTATCGAAAATGCCGGTGCCGGCGCCGGGGGTGCCTTCGGGATAGTTCATCGGCCTGAGAAGGCGGGGGTCGCCGTCGATGTAATTGATGATCTCGCGCTGGTCCCAGACGTGGTTGCCGCTGGTGATCACGTCGGCGCCGGCGGCATAGAACGCCTCGCAGATCTTGTCGGTGATGCCGAAGCCATGGGCCGCGTTTTCACCGTTGACGATGACGAAATCAAGTTCCAGGCGGCGTCGAAGATCGGGCAGGTTTTCGTCGATTACCCGCCGCCCGGTCTTTCCCACCACGTCGCCGCAAATCAGGATTTTCATGTCAACCTATCTCGAACACGTCGTCGTCGGTAACGATCCAGTCCAGGGGCTGGTCCTCCGGCGATTGCGGCACCCGTTCCACTCGTTGGCCATGATAGGCGACGCCGACGGCGATCACCGGCCCGGCGGCCCTTAATTGGGCCAGGGTGCGATCATAGAAACCGCCGCCCCACCCTAACCTCGCACCCCGGCCGTCGAAAGCCAGTAATGGCACGAGCAGCAGTCCGGGAACTTCCTCCGCCGCCTCGGCCCCGGGATGACGGGTCGAGAAGATTCCATCTTGCAACGCCATTTCCGGCTGCCAACGGCGGAAAATCAGTGGCTTGTCCGAACCGACGACGACCGGCAAGACGATGGTCCGGCCTTGGTCATGGAGTGCCGCCAGCAAGGGCCGGACGTCGATTTCATCGGCCATCGGCCAATAGCCGGCGATGACGGCCGAGGATCCCTGCGAGGGGCCCTGTTCGCCGAAACCCGTCTTGGCCCGGTGAAAGTTGGCGGCCAGGCGTTCCGCCGCTTCCCCTCCTGCGGCGTGGGCGGCGCGGCGGATTTCCCGAGCGGTGCGTCGCAATTCCTGTTTTTCGTCTTCAGCGGCCATGAAGGGAGAACGCCGGCAAGTGAGAAAACGGATAAAAGCTAGGGCGGCCCCGCCCCGCCGTTGGTTAAGATATCCTCTGTGGCCTGCTTGTGCAGGTGGGCGCCATATACCAAACCCACGAGCCTGGCAGGGACAGCTCCCGAGGTATTGAAAGCCCCAGGGATGATCAACCTAACGAACGGGGTAGCGACCGCCCTAAGGGTGAACCTAAGCCTGTTCCAGCCGTTCGGCAATGTTCTCTATGCGATTGGCCAAATCCTCGATGTTGGCGCTCAGGGATTCTTCGGCGCTCATTCTCGCGACGACGCCCTTATCCGCCGTCCGGGCAACATCCAATTCCGCATAGGCATCGGACAGTTCGTCGGCCATCAAAAGCGAAACCATCACCAGAAGCTGCGCCTCGTTCACCTTGCCGACGGCGGCGACGAGTTCGCCGACCCGGTTGTCGACATAGGTTCCCAGCCGGGAAAGATGCGCCTCCTGACCATCGTCGCAAACGATCTGGTATTTTCGTCCGTTAATGGTAACCGCGACTTGAGCCATGTTTTCGTCCTTGTTCCCGCCTTAGTTTCCGATCGCCGTCTTGAGCCGGCCGATGGCGGCATCGAGGCGGGTGGTTATGATTTCATTGAGCCCCTTGAGCTTGGCATTTTCATCGCGCAGGCTTTCCAGTTCCTCGACCAACGCCGGGGGAGTCTCGGCGGGCGGTTTCCCGGCCGCGTCGGGAAGCGAATCAAGGCGCCGATCCAGGGCTTCTTCCAGCCGCGCCACGGCGCCGTCAAGACGGGTCCTGGCGAGCTCTACCTTGGACGGTTTTTTCAGATTCGGTTTTTTCACGCTTAATCCTTTTCCGGGACTCCCCCAAAGGGCTCGCTTCGGCCCCGCGCCGGGCCTTGAGGCAGGATAGGACGGCCCCCTTTATTACGTCAATCTTTGTTGCAACAAGTCACTATAGCCATTTGATATATAACCTAAAACCCTTGATTGCGCCGGCTCGGCCGTAAGACTTTGCGGCAACAAGAATCCGATTGACGAGAGCGGCCTTTCCCTGGATGGTGCGGCAACACAAATCCAATCGCTCTGAAGGCCCGAAGTCCCGTTGATGATGACGGCGGCGTTTTCAGAACCAGGGACGGAAAGATACCGGGAAAACCCGATCTCGGTATTCTTAGGGAGGCCTTAAAAATGGCGGTACGAATTGCTATCAACGGATTTGGCCGGATCGGCCGGCTGGTCCTGCGCGCGATCCTGGAATCGAAGCGCGACGACGTGGAAGTCGTCGGCATCAACGACCTCGGACCGGTGGAAATCAACGCCCATCTGCTGAAATACGATTCCAACCACGGGACGCTGCAGACGGAAATCATTATCGACAGCGACAGCATGGATGTCGGAACCGGGCTCATCAAGGTGTCGGCCGAACGCGATCCGGCCGACCTGCCGTGGAAGGAATTGGGCGTCGATGTGGCCTTGGAATGCACCGGCTTCTTCAACGACAGGGAATCGGCGTCCAAGCACCTGGACGCCGGCGCCAAAAAGGTCTTGATCTCCGCCCCGGCCA
>JADFNT010000094.1 GCA_022563215.1 Pseudomonadota bacterium | reverse complement strand
GACTGCAGGCGTTCGGAAATGAAGCTCGATTGATGCATGAAGTCGGCCAGCCCGGCCTCCTGCTTGCGCCCCTGGAGGGCTTCGAGGATGGCATTGGCCTCGTTGGACGCCTGGCGCATTTCCACGGTTTGATATTCCAGCGCCTGGGTGACCTGCGAGGCCCGCTGCGCCACGGATGCCGTGATCTCGGACAAGGCGTCGGAATGGGAACGCACCCTTTGGTCCCAGGCCGCAACCTTGCCGAGGGCGACATCGGTGACGCTGCTTAATTCGTGGGCGCGCCGCCCGATAGCCTTGCTCAGGGATTCGATGCCCAGTTCGGCCTGGTGGTAGGTGGTAGCCATGGTCTGCAGTTGCTGGTGCAGCGACTCGGTCGTCCTTTCGAGGCTCGATGCCGCCTCTTCGGCCAGGGCGCCGGTGTCCTCGGTCTGCTCGCGGAAGGCCCCCATGACCTTGGTCAGCTTGGCGGCGTTCAAATCGGACGCCACGGTCGCTTCGGCCGAGCGCTGGGTGAGGGATTCCCCGACCCGGGCCAGCCGGGCCACCGCTTCCTCGGTGGCGGCGCCCAGCAGTTCCGCCTGATGACCCAGGTTGTCGGCCGTTTCCTCGACCCGGGCCGACGATTTTTTCTCCAGGGCTTCGAGTTCCTGAAACCGGTTGCGCAGGTCCTTCCCGGCGGCGCTGAGCCCGGACGTCGTCTGCTCGGACAGCGCCGTCAGGAGCTGGTAGTGGTTTTGCAGGTCGGTACTGAGGGTTTCCATTTTACCGGACGCGTTTTCGGAAACCATCGACAGGTTGTGACCGTGGCGGTGGAGCCGATCGGCCACCTGGGTTATCTGCTTGGAGGCCTCGTCGGTGCTGACGGTGACTTCGCGGCTGCGCGCCTGCAAGGTTTCGCTGACCTTATTGAGTTCGGCGGCGGCGTTGTCGGACGCCGAGGTCAGTTCGGCGGCCTCCCGGTGCAGGGAGTCGGAAAACGCCTGCACGTGCGACGACGCCGTATTGTAGGTGCTGGTCAATTCCTGGCCGCTGCGGTTGAGGAGCCCGCTGACATCGTCGAAACGGTCGCGGGCCCGGTCCAACCCCTCATTCAGCGCCTGGACATGGGACTGCAGCGAAGTCGCGATGCCTTCAAGGTTGGACGCCGCATGGGCCGACGCGCTGGTCGCGGTCTCCACGTGTTCGCGCATCGACTCGCTGACCTTGCTGATGTTCGACACCGCGGTTTCCGACGACTGGTTCAATTCCCCCGATCCCGTCTTCAGGACCGTGGTAACGTTGGCAACCCGAGCCACCGCCAGGTCCGAAATGGCGCTCAACCGGTCGGCCTTTTCCCGCAGATCGTTGTCGGCCAGGAAAAGCATGTGGGTGGAATCGCCGCTCGCCTGCTCCAGTTCCTGGGCGCGTTGCTGCAGGGCTTCGGCCATTTTGTCCATCTGTGTCGCCGCCTTGTCCGATGCCCGGGTCAGGTCGTTGGCCTGGCGGCGCATGACCTCGGTGACCAGGGACAGCAATTGGGCCGCCCGGTCCGAGGCGTTTTCCAGATCGTGGGAGCGGTCGTTGAAGGAGCTGCCGGCCTTATCCACGTCGATAACCGCTTGGCTGCTGGCCTGAGTGAGGCTTTCGGAATGGTTTTTGAAAATCTCGGCCACGGAGCGGATTTTTTCGGCCGCCCCGTCCGACGTTTCCATGACATCCGTCAACGACCGGTGCATTTCCTCGCTTACCGAACGCAATTTTTCCTCGGCCCCTTGGCCAGCGGCATCGAGATCGGCCGAGCGCTGGTTCATCACCCGGCCGACGTTCAGCATCATCTTGGCGGTACGGGCCGATACCTGCATCAACCGGTGCGCCCGGTCGTCCAACAACCGCGATACATCTTCGACCTCGCCCGACGCCTTGGCCGTGGCCTGGCTTAACCCCTGGGCGCGGTCGTGGATCATCGATCCCAGCTCCTGAAGCCTACGAGTGGTGTCTTCCGATGTACCGCCCAGTTCATTCAGGTTCTTGTGGAAGGCGTCAACGATCTGCAGGGTCGTCGCCGAAGAAGCCTCGATGTCCGTCGCCGCCTGGCCGAGGGCCTGGCGGGCCTGGGCAACATCGGCGACCCCTTTGTCGGAGATGCGGGTGAGGCTGCTGGAATTCCGATGCAGGGCTTCCGCCAAGCCACTGACCTTGGCCTCGGCCTTTTCCGACGCCGAGCCCAGTTCGTTGCTTCTTTGGCGCAGCGTATCGCCGGCGGCGCTGATCCGAAGCACGCTCTGGTTGACGATCCTGGCCAGCACGTCGGCCCGTTCGTTCAGGGCCTCGCCGACCTCGCCGACTTGGTTGACGGCCTGGTCCGCGTATGTGGCCAAATCCGAAGACCGGGCGGCCAGTTGTTCGCCGACCTGATCGACCTGGGTCATCACCTTTTCGGTGATCACCGTCAGTTCCTGGGAACTGCGCCTCAGCCGGTCGCCGACGGCTTCGGCCCCGGCCGCCGTTTGCGCAGCCAGTTCGGTCATTTCGCGGGCCTGGTGGCGGAAGACGTCGCCGGCGCCGCGGACCTTTTCCGCCGACTGATCGGCGGCGGCCAACAGCATTTGCGACTGATCCTTGAGGGTTTCACCCATCTCATGGACCTTTCCGATGACTTTCTGTGTAGTTTCGTTCACGGCTTCGGACTGGCGGCCCAGGTTGACCTCGATCTCCGATGTCCGAGCCTGGACCAGTTCAGCGACGGAACCCAGGGTATCGGTTTGGCTTTGCAGGGATTCGCGCATGGCCTGGGCCTGGCCGGAAGCGCGTTCCGTCTGTTGGGACATTTCGCGGATATGGCCTTGCAGGTTTTCGCTGCCGGCGCGGACCGTTGAAATGACCTGTTCGGAGGCTTCCCGAAAACGCTCGATCCGTTGATCGAAAACGTCCCCCGCCTCATCGGTGCGCGATGCGGCCTCGACCGAGACGGCGGCCAGGTGCTCGGTCCGGGATTTCAGGGTATCGGCCGATTCATGGGCCCGGGCGGCGGCGCGGTCGGCGGTTTCGGCCAATTCCTCGGTCCGGCGGCGCAGCGTTTCCACCAGGTCCTCGGCCCGGGCCGAGGTGCGGTCCGAGGTCACCGTCAGGTCGCGGGTGCGCAGGTTGAGGACATCGCCGGCTTCCCTGGCCCGGTCGGCGGCACGTTCGGAAACGGACTGCAAATCGACGGTCTGGCGTTTCAGCGCCTCGGCGACGGCATGGGCCCTGAGGTCGGCGTCTTCCGACACCTGCGACAGCTCCATGGCCCGCTGGTGAATCAGGCTGGAGATGGTTTCGCCCCGTTTCGCCGCCTCGTCCGAGGCCCGGGTAAGGTCGCGGGCCTGGCGGCGGAGGGTTTCGGTAATCTCGTGGACCCGGGTTTCGGCCTTGTCGGACGGATAGATCAATTGCCGCATGTGCCAGCGCAGCGCCTCGGTGTCGCGCCGCAGGCTTTGCCCCCGCTCCCAGAACGCAATCACCATCCACAGAAGCGCCAGCGGCGTCAGGGCCCCGGCGGCCAGCCCGCCGACTTCGTGCGGCAGAAGCTCGGTGACGTTGTTCCAGCCCAGCACCGCCTCGACGTAATCATAGACCCCCCACACCCATGCGGCGCTGAGGATCAGCCCGCCGAGGGTGTAAAGCCGGAAACGGAGGTAAAAAGGCGCTTTCCACGGATCGGCGTCGCCGAGGCCGGTGTCCGGGACGTCGCCGGTGGAACCGGCGCCGCCGCTATCGGGTATTGCCGGTGGGTCGAGGCCGTCGTCCTTGGTCGCATCGCCACCGGTTTGGCGCTTGGGGGCGCTGCCTTCCTTCCCTTGCCCTTTGGCCATGACGTGCCGCCTGCCCTTGTTTAACGTATCGCGCCCAGGGGTCAGGGAAGATCATACACCGCTATATATAGCGGGTAAATGGGCCAATTATCACAAAATGTGGATAATAATTGCCGGAGAAAAGGCTCAGAAATCGCCGACCACGTTCGACGGCTGGCCATCGACGAAGTTCCCGATGTTGTCCATCAACTGGTCGGCCAGGGTCTGCATGGCTTCGCGGCTGGCCCAGGCGACGTGCGGCGTGAGGATGAAGTTGGGCCGCTCCAGCAGATCGAAGAACGGGTGGTCGTCGGCCGGCGGTTCCGGCGCCAGGACGTCGATGGCGGCGCCGCCGATCAAGCCTTCCTTGATGGCCGTCGCAAGGTCGCCGTCTTTGATCAGGCCGCCGCGGGCGGTGTTGATGATGAGGGCCGTTTTCTTCATGCGGCGGAATTCGTCGATGCCGAACATGTCGCGGGTCTGGGGCAGCAGCGGACAATGAAGCGTGATCACGTCCGAGGTTTCGAGAAATTCTTCCAGCGGCAGGAACGTGTTTGCGGCCCGGTCTTCGTCGCTGACGAATTCGTGCTTCAGGAACACCGGCTCCATGCCGAAACCGTTCTTGCCGACCGCGGCCACGGCCTGGCCGATGGCGCCCTCGCCGACGATGCCGAGGCGGCTGCCATGGAGGTCGTCGATGGGATGGTTGAAAAAGCAGAACTGCGCCGCTTTCTGCCATTCGCCCCGGGCCACGTCCTGGCGGTAGCCGACGATGGACCGCCGGAGCGCCAGGATCAGGGCGAAGGCATGCTCGGGCACCGTATGGATGGCGTATCCCCGGATGTTGGAGACGATAATGCCGTTGGCCTTGCAATAGTCCAGGTCGACGATATCGGTGCCGGTGGCGGCGATGGCGATCATCTTCAGGTTCGGGCACTGTCCCAAGGTCTCGGCCCGGAGTGGCACCTTGTTGTTGATGATGATGGTCGCGTCTTTCACGCGTTCGGCGATTTCGTCGGCGCTGGTGCGGTCGTATTCGGTCCATTGGTGGTCGAAATCAGGCCGCCGGACCTCGATGGTTGGCGCGATGGTGTCGCGGTCGAGAAAGACGATGTGATGGGTCATCAGCGGAACCTCGGTGGGAGCTTTAGCATCCACGGCGGGAATCCCTTACATGCTGGTGACGGCGGTTGGCTTTGAGGACACGGGCGCCAGCGCCTCGCGGTAGAATTCCTGGGCCGCGGCAACGCCGGACCCGGGCTCGACCATGATTCCGGAATCGCGCATGGCCATTTCGGCCCCGGCGAGCGCCTGCAACAGCATCAATTCGTTCTGCCAGCCGAGATGGCCGATCCGGAACAGCTTGCCGGCGACCTTGGACAGCCCGCCGCCGAGCGACAGGTTGTAGCGCTCATAGGCGTTCTTGAGGACATCGGCGCCGTCGTACCCTTCGGGCACCATGATGGCGCTGACGGTGTCGGAATACCATTTCGGCGCCTTGGCGCAGAGTTCCAATCCCCAGGCGGAAACGGCCCGGCGCACGCCTTCGGCGAGGCGATTGTGGCGGGCGAAAACGTTTTCCAGGCCCTCTTCGAACAGCAGGTCCATGGACGCCCGCAATCCGCGCAGCAACGTCGTCACCGGGGTATAGGGGAAAAAGCCGTCCTTGTTGGTTTTGATCATGTCGGCGAAATCGAAGAAGCAGCGCCGGCAGGTCGCCGTCTTGGCGGCTTCCAGGGCCTTGTCGCTGACGCCGACGATGGCCAGCCCGGTCGGCAGCATGAAGCCCTTCTGCGACCCCGAAACGGCCAGGTCGACGCCCCATTCGTCCATGCGGAAATCGATGCTGGCGATGGAGCTGACGCCGTCGACCATCAGCAACGCCGGATGGCCGGCATCGTCCATCGCCTTGCGGACGGCGGCGACGTCGCTGGTCACGCCGGTGGCGGTCTCGTTCTGGCTGACCAGGACGGCCTTGATTTTATGGTCTTTGTCGGCGGCGAGTTTTTCGGCGTATTGTTCGACCGGAACGCCTTCGCCCCAATCGACCTCGATGGCGTCGACGTCCATGCCGTGACGCTGGCAGAGATCGACCCAGAGGTGCGAAAAGTGCCCGAAAACCGAGGCCAGAACCGTGTCGCCCGGCGACAGGGTGTTGGTGATGGCGGCTTCCCAACCGCCGGTGCCGGAGCCGGGAAAGATGAACACCTGCCCGGTTTCCATTTTGAAAATGCGCTTCAGATCACGGAAAAGATCGAGCGTGAAGGCGGGGAAATCCGCCGCCCGATGATCCTCGAGCGGGATGTCCATGGCTTGGCGCAGGGAATGCGGCATATTGGTCGGTCCGGGAACAAAAAGGCCGTTAAAACCTGTCTTCATCTGCTTTCTCCACCTCTCGATGCCGCCCCCGCACCCCGTGTCAGTCGCCGAAAATGCTTATATTCCAAATATATATAATATTTAAACTGTATTTTTATGAAATTTGATTTTCTTATTTCAAACTGAATGACACCCTTTGTAAATTGATAAAAAAGTCAATTTGCTATAACTTAATTATATGGAAAGATTGCGCGACCGCTTGCCGCCCGCCAACAGCCTGGTGGTTTTCGAGGCCGTGGCCCGGCATCTCAGCTTTACCCGCGCCGCCAGGGAACTGCGGGTCAGCCAGGCCGCCGTCAGCCGTCAGATCAAGCTGATGGAGGATTATGTCGGCGTTACGCTGTTCAACCGGCTGCACCGGGCCATCGAACTCACGCCCCAGGGGGTCGAATTCAACAACGCGGTGTCCATCGGCCTCGAACATATCGCCCACGCGGTGGACGAAATCCGCCGCCAGGTGGAAGGCGCCGATGTCACCATTGCCTGCAGCGTCGCCTTCGCGTCTTATTGGCTGATGACGCGGATCGCCAAGTTCCGCGCCCAGTTTCCAGAAATCGAT
>JADFNT010000093.1 GCA_022563215.1 Pseudomonadota bacterium | reverse complement strand
GAAAGGACCTGCGGGTACCTCTTTCAGCTCGGCCCCGCAAAGCCGAAGCATATCCTTCTTTTCCTGGCTTTGGTTTTTCGGGATCACGATCAGGGTCCGATAGCCCCGGGCGTTGCCGCAAAGGGCCAACCCGATCCCGGTGTTGCCGGCGGTTCCCTCGACGATCAGGCCGCCGGGACCCAATGTTCCCCTTTCCTCGGCATCCTTGATGATGAACAGCGCCGCGCGGTCCTTCACCGAGCTGCCGGGATTGAGGAATTCGGCCTTGCCGAGAATGTCGCAGCCGGTCTCCTCGGAAACCTTGCGCAGGCGAATCAACGGCGTGTTGCCGACGGTTTCGGCAAAACCGTCCAGGATTTTCATCGGTACCCCTCCCTAGGTTCACCCCTGAAGATAAAGACCGTAAGGGAGGTGATCAAGCGTCCAAGCCTCCCCAAAGGGCTCGGACACGCTCGTGGTTTGCGGTGAACCACTGAAGGGCGATAACGGTCATGGCGTTGATGATGCGGCCGTCGTTCAGTAACTGAAAGGCTCCTTCGGTGGGAATGGAGAAGACACGGATGTTTTCGTGTTCGCCCGTCAACCCATGAATGCCGCCGGCGTTCGAGGCGTCGACCTGTCCGCAAAAAACGAACACCGATTCCGAGGTGCCGCCGGGCGATGACAGGTAGCGGCAGACGGGGATGATTTCCCCGAGCCGGCACCCGGTTTCCTCCAGCGTTTCCCTGCGGGCGACGTCTTCGGGTTCTTCGCCTTTTTCGATGATGCCGGCGACGCATTCGATAAGCCACGGCGAGGCCTCTCCGTCGAACCAGTCGGAAGCCAGCGCCGCATAGGCGCCGGGCCGGAACTGCTCGATCAACACCACGTGGTCGAGAACCGGGTCATAAGGCAATACGGAGACGGCGTGTCCGCGTTCGAAGATCTCGCGGGTCATCTCGCCGCTCCAGCCGCCCTCGAAAAGCTTGTGTTTCAAGCGGTAGATATCGAGCGTGAAATAACCATCGTAGGGGGTTGTTTTTTCGACGACTTCGACGTCGTCTCTGCTCAGGGTCGGAGAGGATGTCATGGCGGTTCTCATGATTTCGGGGCCGGTCCTGGTCAACCTTGTCGGCCATGTGCCGACGTTTGTCCAGCCCGGCGTCGGCCATGGTCACTCGCGGCCGGACGTTGCCGATCAAATAGAGGGATAGGGGAAAATAACGGATAATTCTATAATGATCCTTGATGGTTCCCCAAAGGGCGAAAAAGCCTGGGGATTAAATGGGAACACGGAGAGGCCGACCCCGGAGGGGGCCTCCAACCGTGGCTGTCCCCGCAACTGTAGGCGGTGAGTTTCCGCGCCACGCATGCCACTGGGAAACCGGGAAGGCGGCCGGAAACCAAGACCCGCAAGCCAGGAGACCTGCCATCAGGCGGCATCGCATACTCGCGGGACGGGGGATTCCGGCGTGGCGGCTATGACCGTAGCGGTGAATGTTGGTCAACATAACCGCTAGGAGTTATTGCCATGTCTGGATACCCCATCCCCTTTGAACTTCGCCTTTCAACACGCTTAATGCTCGCGGCGGCGATGTTCGCCCTCGTCAGTCTTGCCCCTGTTCGCGAAGGCCGGGCCGCCGACGATACCCTCAGCAGCGGCAACAAGAACCAGATGATGATCTACGGCATCGTCACGCGGGCGTTCTTATACGCCGACGACGGCAACCGGAGCGAACTGTTCCATGTCGACGGCGGCGTCGAAAACACCCGCCTCGGCTGGATCGCCGAGGGCCGCCTCAACGAGGACATCACCGCCGGGGCCCAAATCGAGATGGACGTGCCGCTTTCAAACGCCGCCGGCGACGTCA
Organism: Pseudomonadota bacterium; assembly: GCA_022563215.1. Lineage (GTDB taxonomy): Bacteria > Pseudomonadota > Alphaproteobacteria > Rhodospirillales > Casp-alpha2 > Casp-alpha2. The sequence continues at coordinate 5,004 of JADFNT010000093.1, read as the reverse complement.
ACCTGATCGGCACCGAATCCACCCAACAGACCGCCTGGGGCATCCGCATCCAGGAGGTCACCGCAACCCACCGGCGCTACGGGAAGGTCAGCCTGGGGCAAGGCGATACCGCGTCAACCGACCGGGTGGCGGTCGACCTGTCCGGCTCGGACCTGGCGGTCGGCAACAACCCCGCCGATATGGCCGGCGGTATTCATTTCTATAACCGAACCACCGGCGGGCGCATCGTCACCATCAGCGACGTCATCGACAAGGTGGACGGCATCGACAAGGATGACCGGATTCGTTACGACTTCCCCGAAGTCGGCGGTGTCGGGCTCAGCCTCTCCTACGTGGCCGGCGGGGTCTGGGACGCGGGTTTCGGGTATGCCCGCGAATGGGGCGGTTTCGAATTCGAGATCGGGGCCTATTTCGCCAACGTCAGCGCCCGGTCGACCGAAGAAGAGGTTTTGTGGGGCGGTTCCGGCTCCCTCAAGCACAAAAGCGGCCTCAGCTTCACCCTTGCCGGCGCCATCAAGGGCCAGAAGATCAACGGCCGGGACGACCCCCATTACCTTTGGGGCAAGATCGGTTATTCCGCCGGCCTGTTCAGCATCGGCGACACCCACTTCGGGGTGTCCTACGGTCAGTACGACGATTTTTCCCAGAACAGTGATGAAGCCACCTCCTTAGGCGTCGGGATCGTCCAGGACCTGGAACCGATCGGCTCCCACCTGTGGTTTTTGGTCCGCAACCACGAACTGGACCGGGCCGGCAACGACGATTTCGACGATATCTTCATTGTTTCCACCGGCGTCGTGTTCAATTTTTAACCCGACGGGCTTATCAACCAACGAAGAAAGCGGTTCCGGCCCGGTTGCGCTCCATGAGTGGCGCGCGATTAGCGGCGCTCTATAATAGGAGCGGAGTGGGGCTTAAGTAAGACCGGAACCGCCATGGCCGACAACGTCCTGTTGCGCGTCGAGGAAATGTACCGGGCCGACGCCGCCGCCGTCGCCGGCGGGGTGGCGTCGCTCGACCTCATGGAGGCCGCCGGCACCGCCATCGCCGGTGAAATCCGAAAAAGATGGCAACCCCGTCCGGTCGTTATTCTCGCCGGTCCCGGCAACAACGGCGGCGATGGATTCGTCGTTGCCCGGTTGCTGTCCGACGATGGCTGGCCGGTGCGCGTGGCGCTGTTGGGGAAAGCCGAAAACCTGAAAGGCGACGCGGCCGTCAATGCCGAACGCTGGCAAGGCGGGGTCGAATCCCTGGAACCCGGCATTCTCGATGACCGTCCTTTGGCCGTCGATGCGTTGTTCGGGGCCGGCCTGACCCGGCCGCTGGAAGGTCCGGCCCTGGAGATTGTCCAGGCCCTCAACTTGCGGAAGCTCGATTGCGTCGCCGTCGATATCCCCAGCGGCGTTCACGGCGATAGCGGGGAAATTTTGGCTGCCGCTCCCCAGGCCGTCGTGACGGTGACCTTCTTCCGCCCCAAGCCCGGACATTTCCTGATGCCTGGCCGGGAATTGACCGGTGGCCTTGTCGTCGCCGACATCGGCATCCCCGATGGCGTGCTCAAGGACATCAAGCCGCGAACCTATGTGAACGGCCCGGATTTGTGGCTCCAGGGGTTCCCGTGGCCGGACGCCGCCGGCCATAAATACAGCCGCGGTCACGCCGTCGTCTGTGGCGGGCCAGAGATGACCGGCGCCGCCCGGCTGGCGGCCCTGAGCGCCCGGCGGCTGGGGGCCGGGCTGGTGACCATCGCCACACCGCCCGAAGCCTTTGCCGTTTACGCGGTCGAAGAGCCGGGGACCCTGATCAAGGCGGTCGAGGACGTGGCCGCTTTCCGGGACCTGCTGGACGACCCCCGCAAGAACGCCGTCCTGATCGGGCCGGGGGCCGGTCTTACCGAGGCGACGGCGCAAATGGTCCTGGCCGCCCTCGATGCCGGGAAGGCGGTGGTCATCGACGCCGATGGCCTGAGCGTCTTCGCCGATGCCCCCAAAACCCTTATCGAATCCATCACCGGCCCCTGCCTGCTGACCCCCCATGAAGGCGAATTCAAGCGTCTGTTTTCCGTCGATGGGGACAAGCCGACCCGGGCCCGCGCCGCCGCCAAGCTCACCGGCGCGGTGGTGCTTCTCAAGGGCGCCGACACCGTAATCGCCGACCCAGAGGGCCGGGCGGTGATCAATGCCAGCGGCACCCCTGATCTGGCCACCGCCGGTTCGGGCGACGTGCTGGCGGGGATGGCGCTGGGGCTGATTGCGCAGGGGATGGACCCGTTCGATGCCGGCGCCGCGGCGACGTGGCTGCATGGCGCCTTGGCCGAGGACATCGGGCCCGGCCTGATCGCCGAGGATTTGCCGGCGAAATTACCCGGCATTCTGCGCCAATTAAGGTCAACGGCGGACACCAATACCAAGGATCAATGATAAGGACCCATAGAGACGGCTTCCCGTGGTTTTCGGCTAGGCGCGCCCGGCGCGGCGATGCGGGACATCGCAAGACGAGGGCAACGACGTCCGAAAGCCATGGGAAGCCGCCGTCCCGGTCGCGTCCGCTTATCCCCGGAGGGCGTCAGGAAGCCTTGACGATGCCCCACATCGCCCGCGGCTTCCTTCCTGCCCGGCGAAAAGCGGACACGATCTCTATGAATCCTTATCATTGATTCTTGGTATTAGCCTTGAAATTTCCCCTCTACCGGCAGATGTTTGGCGGATGAACGCACAAGCCCTAGCCACCCAACCGTCCCCAGAGCCGGAACCGGAGAAGACCGGATTTCTGGACCGTACGCTGCGCAAACTGAAAAACGCCTGGCAAAACATCGCCGGTTCGTCTTACGACGCCACCCAAGCCGGTACCCGGCCCGACCTTCCCGACGCCGACCTGGAATCCCTTCGCCAACAGATGCGGGACTGTCTGCAATCCCGGGGCGGCGAGGTTTCGGCCCGGGCCCGGGCCGCGGCCTTGGGGCATGTCTATCTGGCGCTGGACGCAACGGGGCGGGAGCGGTTTCTCAGCGTCCTGGCCCATGAGTTCGACGTTGACCCGGCGCAGGTCGACGCCGCCATCGAAGACCTTGGCCGGGCCGGAGACGACAACGCCCGGCGCGATTACCAGGCGTTGCTGAGAAAGACGCTCGAACCGCCCCGGATCAAGCTGCTGACCCAATTCAACGCGTTGCCCGACGGGGTCAAATTCCTGGTCGACATGCGGGCCGATCTATTGGCCCTGAAATCCGGGGATTCGGCCATCCGGGGCCTGGAACAGGACTTGAAATCACTGCTGACGACTTGGTTCGACGTAGATTTTCTTGAGCTCAGGCAAATTACCTGGGACAACGCTTCCGCCGCATTGCTTGAGAAACTGATCGCCTATGAGGCCGTCCACGCCATCGACGGATGGGACGACCTCAAAAAACGTCTCGATTCCGACCGCCGGTGCTTCGCCTACTTCCATCCGCGGATGCCGCACGAACCGCTTATTTTCGTCGAAGTGGCGCTGGTCAACGGATTGGCCGACAACATCCAGGCGTTGCTGGACGAGAACGCCCCGGTCCAGGATCCCGGAACAACCGACACCGCGATCTTTTATTCGATCTCAAACGCCCAAAAAGGACTGGCCGGCATCAGTTTCGGAAATTTTCTCATCAAACGGGTGGCCGCGACCCTGAGCGCCGAATTCAAGGGGCTGAAAACATTCGCCACCTTGTCGCCGGTTCCCGGCTTCATGGCCTGGCTCGATAAAAAACTGGCCGAAGGCGACCCGGCGTTGTTGACGGCCGGGGACCGCAAGGCCCTGAGCGCCGCCGCCGGGCGGCAGGGGGGCGGCAAGGGGTCTTTGAAGGCATTGCTGGCCATGCCCGATTGGCAGGACGATCAAGTAATATCCGAGGCCATTCGGGGGCCGCTGATGGGTTTGGCGGCCCGCTATCTGATCAATGAAAAGGGCCTGAACAAACGCGCCTTGGAACCGGTGGCGCATTTCCACCTCTCCAACGGCGCCAGCATGGAAAGCCTGAACTGGAAAGCCGACAGTTCCCCACGGGGCCTCGGGAATTCGGCCGGCATCATGATCAACTACCTTTATGACCTAACCCGGATCGAGGACAACCACGAGGCCTATACCTCGACCGGCAAGATCAACGCTTCTTCCCGGATGCGGTCCTTCCTGAAAAACTGAGACGGCCCCACCGGGACGCCCCTTGATCCTTTGGATTTTTGGCAATGGGGGAATTTCGCTGCCGCGATTGACAGCCGGGGTTCATCGTATAAAGTTGCGCCCCCGCGATCGAAAACGTGGCGGTTTACCAAGGTTTCGCGGGCGTGGTGGAATTGGTAGACACGCAGGCTTTAGGTGCCTGTGACGCAAGTCGTGGGGGTTCGAGTCCCTCCGCCCGCACCAAATGTTTGTCCGAATGGGACCCCTTGCGATATACGATATAAACGACTGAATAAACGACTGAACCGTTCATAAACGAAACCAAGGATCACCGGTCCGACGGATTTTTCGGGTCTTGGCCGATCCCACCCAGGTAGGAATTTCATGCAGGTTACGGAAATAAAATCCGAGGGCTTGATCCGCGAATACAAGGTTGCCCTGCCGGCGAAGGAAATCGAGGATAAAATCAGCCACCGCCTGAAGGAATTGGCGCGAACCGCCCAATTGCCCGGTTTCCGCCCCGGCAAGGTTCCGGTGTCGCTGCTGCGCAAGAAATACGGACCTTCGGTGATGGGCGAGATACTGGAGCGCGCGGTCAACGATTCATCCCAACAAGCCCTAGCCGAAAAAGGGCTTCGGCCGGCCATGCAGCCGGAAATCGAGATCACCTCGTTCGAGGACGGCGGCGACCTGGAATATACCATTGCCATCGAAATCTTGCCTGATATCAAGCCGACCGACTTTTCAACCATCAGGCTTGAACGCAAAGTGCGCGATGGCGGCGAGGCCGAGATCGACAAAGCCTTGGCCGAAATAGCCGCGTCCCATGGAACATCAGTGCCGGCAAAGGAAAAA
>JADFNT010000092.1 GCA_022563215.1 Pseudomonadota bacterium | reverse complement strand
CTAAACGGGTTGTCATCTATATAGCCGTGATCGTGGAGCCAGTTGGCGAAGGAACTACAAGCCGTGATCAGATTTCCGACGCGCCTGAGTTTGATCACCGGCTTTTCGACGGTCTCATTGGCTTTGATGATCTTGGGAAATGACATGCCCCGAAACGCCTTCGACTCGGACGCCTTCACCGGCAGCTTCTCAAGGGCGAACTTGAACTCCCGCGCATTGGTCTTTGTGAAGGCGCTCTTGACGTGCGTCGCCTCTCCCACGAACTCGGCAAAAAAATGGACGCTCTGGCGATAGGCGGGCTCGGTCGATTTCGCCAGCTTGGCCCCGGCGATGTAGCGCTCGAAAAGATCGGTGATCGTTTCGCCAGCGGGCGCGGTCGCAATCTCGGCGTCATCACCAATGCCGATAATGTCGTCCTCGGGCGTGTAGGACCACTCGCCCTTGTCACGCGCCGCCGCCATCTTCAGCACTTCGAGCGACGCTCGCACTAGGTCGTGGCAAAACTCCCGATACTCGGGCGAACCCTTCGCGATCAGGAAGCTGTTTCGCGCGATGATCTCGTCTGCCACATCATCAATAATATCCAGTCTACCCCCGGCAATCGCCTTTTTGACTTCACCCTCCAACCACTCTCGAAGCCGCTTATCTTCGGCGAGGGGGTCGCGGGCAGCTCTAACGGCCTTCAATAAATCCATGCCCTCGAGGCCGTCGGCAATCGCCTTGCGGGTAGCTTTCACAATCTCAATGAGATCGGGACGCTCAAGACGCTTCTGACGATCCGTCTCCGCCTCGGCCTCGAAAAAGTCGCGGCGAACCTTTTGAAGCTCGACTTCGCTCGGCTTGTGGAGCCGGCGAAAGCGGGCGAATTCAGCCCGATAACTCGTCACCATCGCAGACACTTTATCGCGGGCAACGTCGGGGCTCTTGGTCTTTAATGAGCGCTGAATGATGTCTGACTTTTGACTATAATGACTGCGTACGTCCTTCGGGATACGAAGCCAGAGACAGTAAGTGCCATTAACGAGGCGGCGGGTGTGAGGGAGGTGCATATAGGGCTCGTGTATGGTCTTGTATGTCGTTCATGTATGGTAAGCTATACACGATAACTCATTGATCAACAATATATTATTGTAATCAATGACTTTTTATGTATGGCGGTTAGTGTCCAGGCGCCCCAGCCAAAACCACCGAAACCCCCAACAGGGGGCTTTCGTGGTTTTTGGACTTGTGGCGTCATTGGATTGGAACCACGTTCGACGGCAAGGAGCGGCACACCCCGTGCCGCGACGCAGACGCAACGGAGCCGGGTGACAACCCGGCGAACGTAAATCCAGGCGCCCCAGCCAATTTTTTTTAAGTCCCTGTCGCGGCTTGCCGGGGCGGGGGGCGGAAAGGCTGCCGCGGCGGCTCAGAGGCCGGCGTCGGCGAGCAGAATTTTCGCCGTTTTCCTGGCTTCGGCGGCGGCGTCGCCTTGTCCGGCGACGTAAGCCATGACGATGGCGCCTTCCATCAGCAGCATCAACCCCTGGGCCAGGGCGTCCGGGTCCTTGGCTTTGGCGGCGGTCGTCAGTTCGACCAGGTAGGCCAAAACCAGGCGCTTGTGTTCGGCGGCGGCGGCGTGGATGGGATCGTCCGGGGAGGCGAACTCGGCCGAGGCGTTGATGAACGTACAACCGGTGAATTTCCGCCCGTGAAACCATTGTTCGAGGACGTCGAAGATCGCCAACAGCCGTTGGCGGGGAGTCTTGGCCAGGCGTTCGATATCACGCATGAAGCCGTTGCGGAACGTTTCGTCGCGCCGGTGCAGCGCCGCCAGGATCAATTCATCCTTGGACTTGAAATGCTTGTACAGCGTCATCTTGGCGACCCCGGAGGCGGCCAGGATCTTGTCGATGCCGGTGGCGTGGAAGCCGTCGCGGCAGAAAAGATCGAGCGCGGTTTCAACCAGGTGGTCGCGTTTGGTAGAGGCCATGGCGGGTTTCCCGTTCAAAATATACAAACCAGTCTGTCATTTAAAATAGTCAAACTTAACCAATAAGGCAACATTTTTCGTCCACCGGAAAGCTTCTTAAGGGCTCTATTATCTTTTTTATGACGACTTTTTACCTTTATAAAACAATATAATAATTCCCGCTTGGCGGATTTTTTACAGCCCCGGATATTTTTCCGTTGACAATACAGACAGGTCTGTCTATTAATGACGCCATCAAACAACCCCGATTAGGGAGAAACAAGATCATGTACACCCGACAGATCGCCGCCGCCACTGCGATTTACGCGGTCCTCGCCCTGTTTGGCGCCCTGGATCCGGTTCCGGCCATCGGCGATGACGCCGGAAGCCGGCCGCGGCAGGCAGCCGCCGCCCCTGACCAAATCCAGGCCCAACCTTACGTCCTCGAAACCGAGATCCTCCACCTGCGGGAAGAAAACATCATTCCCTGACGAACGGGCCCTGACGAACGGGCCCTGACGAACGGGCCCTGACGAACGGGCCCTGATGAACGGGAACAAAGGAGCCACGCGATGACCAAATTTATCAGCGACGTCGCCTTCACCCCGACGGTGAAGCGTTTGCAGGAGACCAAGGGTTCACGCAAAGGCTATGCCCGGATGGAAGAGAAGGCCGGGTGGAAAGACACCATCACCGAAGAGCTGGCGCAATTCATCGGCGAGCGCGATTCATTTTACCTGGGCACCGCCAATGCCGACGGTCAGCCCTACATCCAGCACCGGGGCGGCAAGCCGGGGTTCCTGAAAGTCATCGACGACAAGACGCTGGCCTTCGCCGATTTCCGCGGCAACCGTCAATACATCTCCGCCGGCAACCTGGAAGAAAACGACAAGGCCTACCTCTTCCTGATGGATTACCCGAACCGGCGCCGCATCAAGATTTGGGGCCGCGCCCGGGTCGTCGACGACGATGCCGATCTTCTGGCCCGCCTCACCGACGCGGATTACGACGGCGTTCCCGAACAGGCCGTGGTCTTCGAGATCGCCGCCTGGGACGTCAACTGCCCGCAACACATCACGCCCCGGTTCACCGAAGCCCAGGTGGCCGAAATCACCGCCCCCCTCAATCAGCGCATTGCGGAGCTGGAAGCCGCCCTGGAAATCAAAAGGGACGCCCTGGTTTCCGGCCAGCAACCATCGGCCCCCTAACCCTCTGTTTAACCTCACCCCACCCCCCGGCAATGGCCGGGGGATCAACCACGGAGAACTTTTCGATGAAAATTTATGAATATCACGATTTCCCCAATCCCCGCCGGGTGCGGATTTTCCTGGCCGAAAAGGGGATCACCGGCATCGACTTCGAACAGATCGATGTCCCCGAAGGGGAACACCGCAACGACAACTACCTGGCCAAGAATCCCTACGCCGGGGTCCCCATTCTGGAGTTCGACGACGGCACGTGTCTCAGCGAAACGGTTGCCATTTCCCGGTACTTCGAGGAGCGCTACCCCGGCCCCAAACTGATGGGCGAGACGCCGGAGGAAAAGGCCCTGATAGAGATGTGGCAGCGGCGGGTGGAAAGCTCGATCTTCGAGGCCGTCGCCACCTATTACCATCAAGGCACCGAAGGTTTCGGCGACCTCGAACCCTATCAGTATAAGGACTGGGGCAGGAAGAACCGGGACCTCGCCATCGCCGGCATGAGGAAGCTGGATAAGCACCTTGAGGGCAGGGCGTTCATTGCCGGTGATAAGTTTTCCATCGCCGACATCACGGCCCTTTGCGCCGTCGATTACGCCGCCTTCGTCGATATCGCGGTGCCCGATGACCTCACCCACCTGAAGCGCTGGTACGACGCCGTGTCCAGCCGCCCAAGCGCGGCCGCTTAACGCCGCCGCCAAGACCGGAATGGAATTATGAAGATCCACGCAGACCTAAATCAACGCGCCGTCGTCCACTCGGAGCAATTGGACTGGGTCGATTCACCCCTTCCCGGGGTTCAGCGCCGCATGCTTGAACGCGACGGCGCCGAATCCGGGCGGGCGTCGACCATTGTCCGTTACGCGCCGGACAGTTATTTCAGGTCACACGTGCACGCCGGCGGCGAGGAATTCATCGTCCTCGACGGCGTTTTCTCGGACCAATACGGAGACTTCGGCCCCGGCATGTACGTGCGCAACCCGGTCGGGTCCGAGCACCGCCCCCACAGCAAGGACGGGACGACGATATTCGTCAAGCTATGGCAGATGGACCCGGACGACCAGGAATATGTCCGCATCGACACCAACAAGGCCAAGTGGCTGCCGGGCCCGGCCGAGGGGCTATCGGTGATGCCGCTGCATGAGCGCGGCCCCGAACACGTTGCCCTGGTGAAGTGGGCCCCGGGAACCGAATTTACCCGCCATGCCCACCCCGGCGGCGAGGAAATCCTGGTTCTCGACGGCGTTTTCGAGGATGAGCACGGGCGCTATCCGAAGGGAACGTGGATCCGCAACCCCGCCGGCAGCGTCCATACGCCGTTCAGCACCGAGGGATGCACCATCTTTGTCAAGACCGGGCATCTGTATCCCGCCGTCGGGGATTAACCGGGCGGCTTCCCTTTCTGGATTATACCTAGGGGCCGGAAACGGTCCCTTTTTTTTGCCCAGGCCGGGGGGGAAGGGCGGAAAGCGCAAGTCTTTACGCCCCCGCAACGAATAACCCGTTTTGATTCAGATTCATTTAACCCTTTCAACCGAAACTGGAACAACCAGTGGAGTGGATAAGGGTTGGATCAATGATCATCAGGAAATACGAGCCCCGAAGGGCCACGGCCGAGGAAGTGCGCCGTTATTTTCTTCAATATCACTGCGACGTGCCGGATGCGCTGTTCGGCTCGGCGATGGAGAAGGAGACTTATCTCGACGCCGAGACCCCCCGGTGGCTGGCCAAGGGAAGACCGGAACAGCGGTTGCGCGCCGCGGCTTAAGCTTTTCCGCAAGAATCCCGGCGTAGATTTTTCCGCAAGAATCGCGTCTGGCCGATTAATCGTCCTTGGCCCCCCGCCGCCATCGGCGACGGGCGCTTTTTGGCGCCGATTTCCAGGCTTTTCTTGCCTTGGGCTTGCGGTCCCGCCGGGTGGTGGTAGACTCGGATTCATGGTTGACCCGATCGCCAAGTTCTGTATCGGCATGCCGGTGCGTCACCGTATCTACGGTTTTCGCGGCGTCGTCTTCGACGTCGATGCGGAATTCGACAACACCGAGGATTGGTACGAAAGCATCCCCGAGGAGGCCCGTCCGCGCAAGGACCAGCCCTTCTACCACCTGTTCGCGGAAACGCCGGAAAAGGCCCCCTACATCGCCTATGTCTCGGAACAGAACCTGGAAGCCGACGACGATACCGACCCCATCCATCATCCGGCCCTCGACGAGTATTTCGACGTCACCGAGGACGGAAGCTTCATCGCCCGGCAAAAGCTCAACTGATTGCCCGGGCTTTTTTTGCCCCTGACAGAGCCTAATTCCCTATCCCATTGATTCATCGGGCCAAATTCCCTACCTTGTGGCGCTCAATCCCCCCCGATGCATGGGCCGCCCATGAAGATCGTTGTGCAGAATTTCAAGACCGGCAAGGTTTCCCTGGCCGATGCGCCGCAGCCGGCGGTGCCCGATAACGGCATCCTGGTCAGGACACAGGCGTCGTTGATCAGCGCCGGCACCGACCGCGCCATCGTCGGGCTGGCCAGGAAGGGCTATGTCGGCAAGGCCCTGGCCCGGCCCGACCTGGTGCGCCGGGTCCTGCGCAAGGTCAAGAACGACGGCCTGTGGTCGGCCTACAAGGCGGTGCAGAACGTCATCGCCGAACCCAAAACCCTGGGCTATTCGCTGGTCGGCGAGGTGCTGGCCGTCGGTTCCCGCGTCGAAGGCGTCGGCGTCGGCGACCGGGTCGCGTGCGCCGGCGCCGGCCACGCCAACCACGCCGAGGTCGCCGCCATCCCCGGCAACCTGTTCGTAACCGTGCCCCAGGGCGTCGCCGACGAGGACGCCGCCTACGTGACCCTCGGCGCCATCGCCATGCACGGGCTGCGCCAGGCGAACCAGCAATTGGGGGCGACGGTGATGGTGGTCGGGCTCGGCCTGGTCGGCCAGATCATGGGGCAGCTTTGCCGCGCCGCCGGGTTGAAGGTCATCGGCCTCGACCTCGACGAGGCGAAATTGGACCTGGCGCGCAAAAACGGCGTCCTGATCGCCGCCAAGCCGGACGAGTATCGGCTCTCGCCGCAGCGTTTGGCCGAAATCCACAGACGAATCGGCCTGATCAACTATCGGACCAGAAAGTTCGAGAAGGCGGCGACTTCCTTGGCAGCGGCGATCGCCGCCTCCTTCTTCGCCGCGGCCATGAGGTCGCGAATCTTACCGGCCGCAGCTACCCGCGTAGCGTAACCACTGCCGACCTTCTTGCCCTTCCAGGAACGCCCGTCTTGCGCGTCCTCAATCTCCTTTGTGCTCTGCGCCATCATTCGGACGACGTACTTGTCGTCCTCTAGGTGGATCGACCATCTCGACATGTCGTTTCTCCTTCTCGCGTTAGCCGCGGCGCGTGGTGGTGAAGGGTATCAATTCCGCTTGGAACTTCGGCGGCAACACCGTCACCCAGCGATGGCCGCACGGCAAGCACGAACGGTCCTGCTGCCGCGCGCCGTTCTTCCAGACCTCCTTGGGGGCCGTCGCTTGGAGTCGGTTACTCCCACATTGGGGGCAGACGAGCGACGTATCGCTCGGCAGGTGCTCGACTCGATCGGCCGTAATCGGCTTGGTGTCCGTAAGGATCAAGATACTCATCTATTCCACCTTTTAACGGGCCATTAGCGCTTGGTGTTGTGGTGTATGTGCTCGATTGGGTGGCAGATACGCTGCTGCCGCCGCCGCCACGCCCCGGACCTCCATGAAGCACGA
>JADFNT010000091.1 GCA_022563215.1 Pseudomonadota bacterium | reverse complement strand
CGGACTTGGTCGGCAAGGACCGCATCGGGCGGCTTTCGGGCTGGGGCTGGGGGCTGGGATACGCCGGCGGCCTTGTGTGTTTGGCCCTGACCCTGGTGGCGTTCGTTCAGACCGAGACACCCTTGTTCGGACTGGATAAGGACAGCGCCGAACACCTGCGCGCGACGGGGCCCTTGGTGGCGGTGTGGATGGCGGTGTTCGCGGTGCCGATGTTCCTGTGGACTCCCGACACGCCTTCGCGCGGGCTACGGCTCAAGGAAGCCTTCCGGCGCGGCCGTGAAACGCTCATCGACACGCTACGCCGGGTCCGCGACTACGCCCATATCGTCCGCTTTCTGATCGCCCACATGATGTACGCCGAGGGGCTGAACACGCTTTTCGCCTTCGGCGGTATCTATGCCGCCGGCACCTTCGGCATGGATTTCTCGGAACTGATCCTGTTCGGCATCGCCATCAACCTTACCGCCGGCCTGGGCGCGGCGGCGTTTGCCTGGATCGATGACTGGATCGGTCCGAAACGCACGATCATGATCGCCGTTGGCGGGCTATTGGTTTTGGGAACGGCGCTGGTATTGGTCGAGGGAAAGGCGCTGTTCTGGGCCGTAGCACTTCCCCTCGGCATCTTCGTCGGCCCGGCGCAGGCGGCCAGCCGGTCATTGATGGCGCGCCTGGCGCCGCCGGAGATGACGACCGAGATGTTCGGGCTTTACGCGCTTTCGGGCAAGGCGACGTCGTTTCTGGGACCGGCGGTGCTGGCCTGGGTGACGGTGGCGTTCGCAAGCCAGCGCGCCGGCATGGCGACGATCCTGGTATTTTTAACCATCGGCCTGGCGTTGTTGACGACGGTGCCGGACGTGCGGCGTTGAACCGGAGGCCGTTTTGCCGGACAATCCATCCATGACCTTTCCGGACAGGAAATTCGCCTCCGTCGCCGAATATGCCGGCGCCTATTTCGACCAGGGCAAGGCCGCCGCGGCTTCGGTGGACGTGGAAAAGCTGGAGGCCGCGCTGGCGTGCCTGGACGCGGCCTATGAGAGGGGCGGAACCATCTACGTCTGCGGCAACGGCGGCTCGGCGGCGATCTCGAACCACCTGGTGTGCGATCATTCCAAGGGCGGGCAGACGGACACCGACCTGAGGCCCAAGGTGGTATCGCTGAGCACCAATATGGAGATGATCACCGCCATCGCCAACGATATCTCCTTTGACGATATTTTTGTCTATCAGCTCCGGACCCTGGCCGAGGACGGCGACGTGCTGTTGACCATCTCGTCGTCCGGCGATTCGGAAAACATCGTCCGCGCCGCTGGGTGGGCGAAGGAAAAGGGCCTCGACGTCATCGCCTTCACCGGCTTCGACGGCGGCCGGTCGGCAAAGCTGGCGACGGTCAACCTGCATGTCGAAGGCGACAACTACGGCGTCGTCGAGGACACGCATCAGTCCCTGATGCACATCCTGGCCCAATACATCCGGCTCAAACGAATGGACGACGGCATCATCCAGGCGCGGAAGTTCTAGAGATTCCTGGGAAGCACGGGCGGGTACAATGGGCACCACCGGGGCCATGAGGCCCAGTATTCTGAAACTTTTCCTCTGGGGCTTCGGTTCGTGGTTGTTGGCGGGCTGTCAATCGCCGCTTCCCGGGGATGTCTCCTTAAACGATCCAGCCGCGAGGCCCTCTACGGTCCGGGAGGTTTACATCCAGGCCTTGTCGGAGCTTGGCCCCCACCGTTACACGAATATCCTAATTCCGGCCGTTGTTGAGCAAAAGGAATCCCCGATGATCGAGGCGCCGGTTTACCTTGGGGATGGCGCCAAAAAGCCCTTACGGGAACCCGGCCCCGCCGATTCTGCCGAGGGGGTGTGGTGGTGGCCTTTTAAGGCGAATGCCGATGCACGCTCCAAAGTTCAACCCGTTAAAAATATAGAAACAGCCCCTTCGGTGCGCTCGCCGGCAAAGCAGCCCCAAGGCCACGTTTCCGAGATTCGGTTCGGCGCCCTAAAACACGCCGTCGCCTTCGGCCATGCCGCCAAGGAAACGGGCATGGACGCGAACGTGGAGATGCTTTTTACCTCCCCCGATTGGTTGAGGATGATTTGGTCGCCTTGGCCGCATATGGGATTCACCATCAACGCCAGCGAGACCAACACGGATTTTTTCTATGCCGGCTTGACCTGGGAATGGGCGTTCCTGAAGGACTGGTTTATTGACCTTGGATTGGGCCTGTCGGTCCATGACGGCATGCTGAATAATTCCCAGATCGCCGGCAAGGCTCGGTTCGACCGCCGCGAATTCGGCTGCCGGGCGCTGTTCCGGGAATCACTTGAGTTTGGATATCGGTTCCTAGACCGCCACAGCCTGTCTTTGATGTGGACGCACCATACCCACGGCAGTCTGTGCGATGAAAAAAACGAAGGCATTGACAACGCCGGCTTGCGCTACGGGTATAGGCTTTAACGATGACGGAACCCGCCTACGAACTTTACGCGGTCAAGTACGCCACCCACGACCGCACCCAGGAATTGAATTTCGTCGATCCCCCCCGACCCCCACGAGGCCATGCCCATCGATTATTTCGTCTGGGCGGCGGTGTCGGACGCCCGCACCTTCGTCATCGACATGGGGTTCACCGCCGAGATGGCGGAAAAAAGGGGCCGCACCCTGCTCCGCTGCCCGACCGAGGGCCTGGCCGCCATCGGCGTCGATGCCGGGACCGTCGCCGACCTGATCGTCACCCATTTCCATTACGATCACATCGGCAATTTCGACAAATTCCCCAAGGCGGCCTTTCACCTGCAGGACCGTGAAATGGCCTTCGCCACCGGGCGCCACATGCTCGATCCCAAGATCAAGCCGTCGTTCGAGGTCGATAACGTGGTCGGCATGGTGCGCCACGTCTTCGCCGAGCGCGTCGTCTTCCACGACGGCGACGCCGATCTGGCGCCGGGAATTTCGCTCCATCACATCGGCGGCCACACCGACGGCATGCAGGTGGTCCGGGTCAATACCAGGCGCGGCAACGTGGTGGTGGCGTCGGACGCGTGCCACCTGTACGCCAACATGGAAACCCGAAACCCGTATCCGGTGATCTTCGAAATCGACAAGGTGCTGGCCGGTTACGACCGGCTGAAGGAACTGGCCGACACGCCGGACCACATCGTCGCCGGCCACGACCCCCTGGTGATGGAAATCTATCCGCCGGTTTCCGACGATTTGGAAGGGATTGCCGTGCGTTTGGACGAGCCGCCGAGGAAACTTTGAGATAAGCCGTCTAGTGCCGAAAATGGCGCATGCCGGTGAATACCATCGCCAGGCCGGCGTCGTCGGCGGCCTTGATCACTTCCTCGTCGCGGATCGAGCCGCCCGGTTGTATGACCGCCGTCGCCCCGGCCTCGGCCGCCGCCAGAAGCCCGTCGGCGAACGGGAAAAAGGCGTCAGACGCCACCACCGAGCCTTTTGTCCATGATTCGGAATCTCCGGCGATCCGGGCCGCGTCATCGGCTTTCCAGGCGGCGATGCGCGACGAATTGATGCGGCTCATCTGTCCGGCGCCGACGCCGACGGTGGCGCGATCTTTTGCGTAGACGATGGCGTTGGATTTGACGTGCTTGGCGACAGTGTATGCGAAGCGCAGGTCGACGAGCTCGGCCTCCGTCGGGGAGCGCTTGGTCACCACCCTGGGCTCGCCGTCGGTGAGGGCGTGGTCCCGACCTTGCAACAGGAACCCGCCGGAAAGGCTGCGCAGCGTCATCCCCGCCGCCGCCGGGTCGGGCATGGCGCCGGTCAACAGAACGCGAAGATCCTTCTTTTTAGCCAGCGCCTTGAGCGCCCCGTCCTCGGCCCCGGGCGCGATGACGACCTCGCAGAAAAGCTTGGCGATATCGGCGGCCGTCGCCGCGTCGAGCCGTTGGTTGACGGCGACGATGCCGCCGAAGGCGCTTTCGGTGTCGCAGGCCAGCGCCTTGGCATAGGCGTCGGCAAGGCTTGGCGCGCAGGCCACCCCGCACGGGTTGGTGTGCTTGATGATGGCGCACGCCGGGCCGTCGGTGAACTCGGCGACCAGTTCGAAGGCGGCGTCGGTGTCGCCTAGGTTGTTGAACGACAATTCCTTGCCCTGGACCTGCTCGGCGGTGGCGACGCCGGGCCGGTTTTCACCGGTGACGTAGAAGGCCGCTTCCTGGTGCGGGTTTTCGCCGTAGCGCATGACTTGGCGGCGTTCGCCGCCGAATGCGACGTGGGGCGGAAAGGGCTCATTCAGTTCAGCCGAAAACCAGCCCGAAATGACGGCGTCATAGGCGCCGGTCCGCCCGAAGGCGCGGGCCGCCAACTGAGTACGGAAATCAGGCGTCGTCGCACCCTTTCCGGCCTTCATTTCGTCGATCAGCCGGGGGTAATCGGCGGGGTCGACGACGACGGTGACGAAAGCATGGTTCTTGGCCGCGGCGCGGATCAAGGCCGGGCCGCCGATGTCGATGTTCTCGATGCAGGTGGCGGCGTCCGCGCCGGACGCCAGCGTCGCCTCGAAGGGGTAGAGGTTGACCACCACCAGGTCGATGGCGGCGATGCCGTGCTCGGTCAGGGCCGCGCGGTGGCTGGCCAGGTCGCGGCGCGCCAGGATGCCGCCGTGGACCTTGGGGTGCAGGGTCTTGACCCGGCCGTCCATGATCTCGGGGAAGCCGGTGTGGGCGGAGACCTCAATGACGGCGACATCGGCCTCGGCGAGCGCGCGCGCCGAACCGCCGGTGGACAGGATCTCGACCCCGCGCGCGGCCAGGAACCGGCCGAGCTCGGCCAGTCCGCTCTTGTCGGAAACCGAAATCAGGGCGCGCCGGATCGGCGTCAGCGCCTCCGCGGACATGGGCGGCCTCCCCTTTGGTATTATCCCTGGCTTTTTGTTAAGACCGTGGCCCGCATCGCGTCAAGCCGGCCCGATCGGGACGTCCCGGTTCACGATGCCGCGGCGGTGGAGCGATCATGCTCCGCGTCGCCGGCGTGGTACTCCGGGACCAGCCGGCGGACCGTGGCGTCGAGCTCGGCGCGCCGGCCGCCCACGGCCAGCGTCTCCAGCTCGTCCAGGTTGCGGCCGAGCAGCTCGAGATTCACCGTGCGCGGCGCGGCCAGGCGCAGGCCCGGTTGGCCGGTCTCGACCAGGGGCTCGGCCTCGTGGAACAGTTCCTCGCGCAGCTTCTCGCCCGGGCGCGGGCCGATCACCACGATCTCGATGTCCTTGCCGAGCCGCAAGCCGGCCAGGCGGATCATCTGGCGGGCGAGGTCCATGATCCTGACCGGCTCGCCCATGTCGAGCACGTAGATCTTGCCCGCCTCGGCGCTGGGCGCTTTCACGCCGAGCGCGGAGGCTTGCAGGACCAGCTCGACGGCTTCGCGCAGGGTCATGAAATAACGGGTCATCTCGGGGTCGGTGACCGTGAGTGGACCGCCGGCGGCGAGCTGCCGGTGGAACAGCGGCACCACCGAACCGGTCGAGCCGAGCACGTTGCCGAAGCGCACGGTGATGAAGCGGGTGCCGAACCTGCCGTCGCGGCGTTCGGCGATATCGAGCGCCTGGCAATAGGATTCGGCCAGGCGCTTGGTCGCGCCCATGACGCTGGTCGGGTTGACCGCCTTGTCGGTCGAGATCAGCACCATGGCGGCGACGCCGGCCTTGCGGCAGGCGTCCGCCGTATTGCGGGTGCCGATGACGTTGGTGAGGACGCCCTCGACCGGGTTGGCCTCGACCATGGGCACGTGCTTGAGCGCGGCGGCGTGGAACACCAGCTCCGGGGCCTCGCCGGTCATGACCTGGTCGAGCCGGACCCGGTCGCGCACGTCGCCGAGCACCAGGGTCCGGGACAGCTCGGCGTGCGCTTCGCCGAGCTCGAGCCCGATCGAATAGAGCAGGTACTCCGAGTTGTCGAGCAGGCTCATGTGCGCCGGTTGGAAGGTCGCGATCTGGCGCACCAGCTCGGCGCCGATCGACCCGCCCGCGCCGGTCACCAGCACGCGCCGGCCCTCGACCAGGCGGCGCATGGCGGTCCGGTCGAGCGGGGTCCGGGTGCGCCCGAGCAGGTCCTCGATGGCGACCGGCCGGGGCTCGAAGCGCTCGGCCTCGCCGCTTCTGAATTCGGTCAGGCGCGGCAGCCGGGCGATGGTCATGC
The DNA here is from genome assembly GCA_022563215.1 of Pseudomonadota bacterium. Taxonomy (GTDB): domain Bacteria; phylum Pseudomonadota; class Alphaproteobacteria; order Rhodospirillales; family Casp-alpha2; genus Casp-alpha2. The sequence continues at coordinate 769 of JADFNT010000091.1, read as the reverse complement.
CGCGCGCGTCGGCCAGATCCAGGATGCGCTCGAACTCCTCGCGCGTCGGCCGCTTGGTCAGGATGAAGCGCTGCGGCTTTTGACCCTTGCGCGCGAGCGTCTCCAGGATCCCGGCCAGATCGTCGAGGTGCCCGATGACCGGAACGCCGTGGATGCGCCGCCCGACCCGGGTTCCCTTCTCGTCGACGACACCGACGACCTCGTAGGCCGCATCGCGGGCGCGTGCGATTTCGCGGATGAAGACCTCGGCCCCATCGCCCGCGCCGATCAAAAGAACCGGAACCCGCGTCTGCGTACCGCGCTCCAGCACGCGGTCGAAGCCGCGGTCCTTGAACACCCGGTAGAGCAGGCGCGGCGCGGCGAGCAGGAAGGCCAGGACCAGCCAGTTGATGATCAGGAACGAGCGCGGCAGCTCGTCGAGCCGGGTGATCAGGAAGGTGATCGGCAGGAAGATCAGCAGCGACAGCGTGACGGCGCGCGCGATCGCCACCAGATCGTTCAGCGAGGCGTAGCGCCAGATCCCCTGATAGAGGCCCGTGGTCCAGAACACCGCGCCGCAGACCAGGGTGAACAGGGCGAGCGCCAGCCACAGGTTCGTCGAATCGAACAGCACGCCATCGGTGCCGAGCCGAAGCACCAGCGCCGCGACGAAGGAGACGGCGGCCATGGTCAGGTCGTGCAGGAACGCGACCATCTGGCGCGACAGGCGGTGCAACTGTATTTTCATCGGCCGCGGAGCCTTCTCCCTGGACCGGACCCGATCATTCCG
>JADFNT010000090.1 GCA_022563215.1 Pseudomonadota bacterium | reverse complement strand
CTGGCTGACGAGCCCCAGATATTTGTCATATTCCTGGGCGCGGATCTCGGGGGACATTTTCGTTTCCGGGGCCAGCGCCAGATCGCCGCCCGACTGCGCCAAAGGCATCCAGGTCGGAACGGTGAAGCCGTCGATGCCGGGGCGCACCGTGTCGCGGTAGCCGTCCCAATCGGAAACCACCGCCGGCAGCCCGGCCGCCATCGCCTCGATGGGGGTCAGGCCGAAGGTTTCCTGGATGTTGTCGGAAAGCGAGGTGAAGATATCGGCGGCGAACCAGACCCGGAAGCGGACGTCGGGCTCGCGGCCGTCGAGGAAAATACCGTTCACCGACGGGCAAAAGGCTTGCAGGCCTTCGCGAAATTCCTTTTCGATGGTGTCGTTGGAGAACCAGCCGGCCTGAATCAAATGCAATTTCTTTTTGCACCGCTTGGCCGCCTCTTCCAGGCTCAGGTAGAGCGGCACCGGGTGCGCCTTGGCGTGGAAGCTGAGCCGGCCCAGGAACAGCACCGCGACGTCGTCCTCGCCGATGCCGAGGCCGCGGCGGATGGTCTGGCGGTCGGACTGGGCCTTTTCGCCGTCCGTATAGGCGTCGCAATCGACGCCCAAGGGTATCACCGGCAATTGGATCGCCGGCTTGATCTTGCCACCGGTACGCTGATTCAGGTAATCGCCCCAGTTGTCGAAGATCCGGGTGATGGTCGCCTTGACCGGCTGCGAGGTGCAGATCAACGCGTCCCACGGCTGCAAAGGCGCGGTCATCAAGTCGCCGAAACCGTCCATGACCTTTTCCGAGGCAATGGTGTGGTTGAGGCCGCAAATACTGTAGCCGCGGTTGCCGGTGCCGCGGCGCCGCCACGCGAACGGCGCCAGCGACGGGTCGGGAAGCATCAGCGTCGACGGGCCGGCGCTAGCCATGTCGCCCAGGCCGGCCCAATGGCAGGGACGGTTTTGATCGTCCACGGCGCCGATGCGGCTTTGGAAATCGTCGAAATGGCTGGGCTCAAACCCCATGCCGTGGAAACCGTCGACGCCGGAATGCCGCACGAACGCCTTGAGGAACCCTTCGCCGGCGGCGTGGCGGCCCATCAGTTGCGGGCGGCTGGTATCGACCGCGTCCGGATGATGAAACAGGACGGCGTTTTGGGGGTTTCTAGGTTTTTTTGCCATCGCGCCGCCCGCCTTGCACTGGTCCTTGTGGCCGGTTTTATGCCCGGCCCTTGGGCCGCCCCGGTTTGGTTAAAACAGGTGCTGCCCGCCGGTCACCCATAGCTCGCTGCCGGTGACGTAACTGGAATCCTCGGAACACAGATAAAAGATCGCCTTGGCCACGTCTTCGGGCGTGCCCATGCGGTTGAGCGGGATGCGCGGGATCAGCACCTCGTATTCGGCTCCGACCATCTCGGTTTCGATCTCTCCGGGTGCAACGGCGTTGACGCGCACGTTGAGGGAGGCGAATTCGTTGGCCATTTCCCGCGTCAGGCCGGAAAGCGCGGTCTTCGAAATGGAATAGGCCGAGCCGGCGAAGGGATGGATCATATGGCCGGCGATGGAAGTCACGTTGACGATCGCGCCTTCGCCCCGGTGCAGGGCCGAGGCGAAACCGCGGCTGAGCTTCAGCGGCGCGAACAGGTTGAGCTCGAACACGTCGTGCCAGGCTTCCAGGTCGCCGTTGAGGCAGCCCAGGCGTTCCTTATAAGGAGTCTTCGGCGACATGCCGGCGTTGTTGACCAGGGCGTGCAACGGCGCGTCGGCGAGTTCCTCGTTGGCGGTTTCGATGAATTGGGCGAGGCTGTCGGCGTCGCCCAGGTCGGTCGGGATATGGCACGTCCAGTTGGGGTCGCGCTTGCATTCCTCGGGCGTGTCGTCGCGCGAACAGGTTATGATCTGCCAGTCGCGGTCCAGGAACAGCCGCGCCGTGGTGTGGCCGATGCCCCTGCTGGCGCCGGTAATGATTACGGTTTTTCTGTCCTCCGCCATGGCCCCGACGTTAGGCCATTGGGCGTCATCTTTCCAGGCCACTAACCACGATGGTGTAAACTGCGTCCATGTGTTCGCGTTTTGAAATCGACGCCCGGCAGGGCGATCTCGCCGAACGTTTCGGGTTGGCGGACCCGCCGCCGCTGCCGGGCGCGCCCGAGATGAGGCCCACCGATAGGGCGCTGATCATCGACGGCGGGGCAAACCCGCGTCTGTTGAGTTGGGGTCTGGCCGTCGAATGGGACGCCAAGCCGCTGATCAACGCGCGGGCCGAAACATTGACCAAAAAAAAGACCTTCCGGCCGCTGCTGGAAAACCGCTGTCTGGTTCCGGCAACGGCCTATTTCGAGTGGCGCAAGGACGGTCCCGCCCGCCGCAAGAACCGCATCGGGACGGAAAGCAGGGGCGTTTTCGCCTTCGCCGGACTGACCGACGGTGACAGGTTCACCATCATCACCTGCCCGCCGGCCGCCGATATCGCCCACATCCACGACCGCATGCCGGTGATCCTCGAGCGCCGGGCCGAGACCTTGTGGATCGACCGCGGCACCGCTTTCGAAAAGGTTGCGGGGCTGTTGGTTCCCTTTTGCGCCGAACCGCTCAGGGCGGAAGAGGAGACGCCGCCCCCGGTCGGCCAGCCGGATTTGTTTTCCTAACCGCTTATTCGTCGTCCCGGTAGGGAAAGTCGTCTTCGTCGCCGTCGGGGTACGAAAACCGGTAGGTCTTCGCTTGGCGCACCTTGGCGGCCTGGATTTCGTTGACCTGGTGTTGGTCCATGGCCGATGCCAGCACCTGGAGAACGAATTCCTTGGTCACTTCGGCCAGCCGGCCGGGGTCTTCTATATACCGGCGGTCATGGATGATCCGGTTGAGCCTTTCATGATTGCCGATGACAAAATCCAACAGCCGGTCGGCCAGATCTTCCTGCGGAAAATCGGCGGGCAGGTACGGGATCGTTTCCCTGAGCACCAGATAGACCAGGTTGGGCGCGGTTTCGGTGCGCGGGTCGCGTTCGACCCTGTCGACGAGGCGGTTGAAATAATCGGCCCGGTCTTGGCCGAGTGCCGAAAGCACCGGATCGATGATTTTTCTGTGAACCATAGCCGGGAAGGTTTCGGTTTAATGGGCCATGAACAGGGGAATGGCGGCTTCTTCCAAGACGTGGCGGGTGACGCCGCCAAGGATCAATTGACGCATGCGGCTGTGGGTATAGGCCCCCATGACCAACAAATCGACGCCGGCGTCGGCGCATTCCTTGAGCAATGGCGCGCCGATGGGCTGCCGGCCTTCGGAATCGAACGTCCGGGTGGCCGCGGAAATCCCATGCCATTCCAGGTATTCCGCCAGTTCCGCCGCCCGGGCGGCGGACGTGCGTTCGCTGCTGACGGTCATCACCGTCACCTTATCGGCGGCCTTGATCAGCCCCATCGCCGAGGCGACGGCGCGGGCCGATTGCGGGCTGCCGTTCCAGGATATGGCGACGTGCTTGCCGAAAGAAGCGGCGCCGCCGAAAGGCACCACCAGCACCGGGCGTCCGGTGTCGAAAAGCGCCGCGTTCAGGGTCAGGGTCGTAGAAACGTCCGATGTCGCCGTCGGCCGGCCGACGACGATCAGATCGGCAAGCCTGCCCTGGCGGGCCGTAATTTCGTCCTCGCGGCCGACTTCCTCGCTCCACGACGCCGAGGCCCCGGACGCCCCGGGCTTGTCGTTGACCTTGAGGGACAACTCCTTGACCAGGGCGTCGAACATTTTCCGCCCCCTGACCGCCCTCTCGCCGCCATCCTTCTCGGCCGCCTGGATCATGTCCTCGATCATCGACACCGACATGCCTTCGCCGAGAAGCGGAATGGTGTCCTTGGGGTCGGACCGCACATTGAGGACCCGGACGTGGGCGCCGTGGTCCTTGCCGAACCTGAGGCCCAATTCCATCACCGGTTTGGCCGCTTCCGACCCGTCAAGGGGAACGAGTATGGTTCGAATGGTCATTTCCCCCTCCTTATACCAAGGATCGATACCTTTCCCGCCGCTCCCATCATGGCCGCAGACAAGGCAAACATAAAGGGTCTATGCCAGTTTACGCTACGGAATACCCGTTTCCAGGCCAATCAGGCCGAGCCCGGCTTTCAGGGTTTCCTCCCTCGGCCCCGAACTGTCGACGCGATGCCATTCGATCCGGCCCAGGTCATAGGTCAATTGCCGTTCCAGAATTTTGGCGTCGGCGTCGGAGACGTTGCGTTGGCGCTCGGTCACCCGCCGGGCCATGACTTCCGCCGGGGCTTCCAGCCACAGGCCACAGAAAGGCACCCCGGCTTTGTCAGCGACGCGCTCAATGGCGCGGCGGCTTTCCGGTTTGGCGAAAACGGCGTCGGCGATTACCGACTGCCCGGCCCGCAGGGCGGCCAGCGTTTCTTCGTACACAGCCTCGAATGTGCGTTTGGTCATTTCGGCCGAATAACCTTCGTCCCCCAACCGCTCGGTCAGCGGCACACCGGCCAGGCGCTTGCGGGTGGAATCGCTGCGCACCACCCGGGCCCCCGGCGCCACCCCCAGAAACGGGGCCAATTCCCGGGCCATGCGGGACTTGCCGCTACCCGATAGTCCGCCGACGGCGATCAGGCGGGACGGTTCCGGGGCCAGGTAATTCAGCGCCATGTTCAGGTAATCGTTTGATTCCTCGGCCCGGGCCCGGGCCTTTTCGCGGTCCGACAAGGTTTGCGCCTGGGCCGCGTCGACGTGCGAACGGATGGCCGCGCGCATGGATAAAAACAACGCCATCACCCGCAAGCCGCCGGCTTCCCCGGTGCCGTCGCCGGTGACGTCCAGATAGCGGTTGAAAACGATATTGGCGAGCCGCCTGAGACCCCGGTGGTCGAGGTCCATGAGCAGGAACGCCAGATCGTAAAGGACGTCGATGGTGGCGAAGGCATCGTTGAATTCGATGGCGTCGAAAAGGGTCGGCCGGCCTTCGACGATGCAGATATTGCGCAAATGCAGGTCGCCGTGACAGTGCCGGACCCGGCCTGAATCGCGGCGGCGGTCCAGCACCGGCGCCAAGGCTTTCAGCGCCTTTTGCGATAATCCGGTCAGGGTTTCCGCCAGGGCCTTATCCAGGATGCCTTCTTCGATCCCGGCGAAGCATTCGGCGTTGCTTTCGATGATCATGGCGATGCCGTCGCCGCCGCCGCGATCGGTCCGGGACTCGGCCATTTGGTGAAAGTCGGCGATGGCGTCGGCCAGGTCTTCCATCATCGCGCGGCCGAGGCCGCCTTTCCGGGCCAGCCGGTCGAAAAGCGTGTGTTCGTCGAAACGTTCCATTTCGACCACCCAGTCGACGGCCTCTCCGTCGCCGTCCAAGGCCAGGGTTCCGTCCGCTTGGCGCGTTATTGCGACCACGCCCCGATAAATCGACGGCGCGGTGCGGCGGTTGACCCGGACTTCGGCCTCGCAGGCCAGGCGGCGCTTCTCGGGCGTCGAAAAATCAAGATAGGGAAAGGTGACGGCGCGTTTTAGCTTGTAAACGCGCCGGGGCCCCAAAAACACCAGCGACACATGGGTTTCGATCCTGTCCACGGTATCGGCCCCGGGGACTTCTGGGGGGCCAAAAACCGCCGGGTCGGAAAGCAACCGGATGATTTCTTCCTGGGTGTCAGGTTGGGAACCGCCATTGCCGGACGTTTCCTTGGTCAACGAAAGACCGCCCGTTCTTCTTCCAGGCCCTCGGGGTCTTCGTGGATCAGAACTTCGGCGTTGGGAAAGGCTTCCATGACACTGGCTTCGACGTCGTCGGAAATCGTATGAGCTTCGAGCAGCGATATGTCGCCGTCCATTTCCAGGTGCATCTGGATGAAAACCTGGTTCCCGGACGACCGGGTGCGCAGGTCGTGAAGCCCTTTGACCCCCGGATGGGACAACGCGATGTCGAGGATTTTCTGGCGCTCGCCGTCCTCCAGTTCCCGGTCCATGAGCATGTGAAAGGCGATGAGCCCGATCCGCCGGGCGCCCCAAAAGATGTAGCCGGCGATGATCAGGGCGATCAGAGGATCGGCCAGGATCCAGCCGAAGGTGCTGACCAGCCACAGGGAAACGATGACGCCGGCGTTGACCAGGACGTCCATCTGGTAATGGGCGGAATCGGCGGTAATGGCGATGGAGCCGGTTTTGCCGACCACATGACGCTGAAACGCCACCAGAAACAGGGTCAGGACGATGGCCAGCCCCATCACCGCATAGCCGATGTCGGTGTTTTCGATGGTCCGGGGGTTGAACAGCCTTTCGCCGGCTTCGATGACCAGGAAACCCGCCGACCCGCAAATGAACGCCGCCTGCGCCAGCCCGGCCAGCGGTTCCGCCTTGCCGTGGCCGAATCGGTGTTCCTTGTCGGCGGGTTCCAGCGCATGGCGGACGGCCAGCAAGTTCAACAGCGAGGCCCCGGCGTCCAAAAACGAATCGATCAGGGTCGACAGCAGGCTGACGGCGTCGGTCATCAGCCAGGCCGCGAACTTGGTGACGATCAGCACCACCGCCACCGTCACCGAGGCATAGGTCGCCAGCCGCATCAGGCGGCCGGCCTGATCGAAGGGCAGCCGGGCGCCGGGCGCTGTTGTTGGCTTGTTTGAATCGGTGGTCGCGTCGGGCATGGCGGGCCTGGGCCTAAGGGAAAAGCCGCTCCGTTGTCCAACCGTCGTCGGCCCGATGATACACCAAGCGCTCATGCAAACGGAACTTTCGCTGGGTCCAGAATTCGATCATTTCGGGAAGAATCCGGTATCCGGACCAGAAATCCGGCCGCGGCACCAGGCCGACGTTGAACTTGGCGGTAAACTCGGCGGCCTTTTTCTCCAGTTCGAAGTGCCCTTCCATGGGCCGGGATTGTTTCGACGCCCAGGCCCCGATCCGGGCCGCCCGGTCGCGGGTTTGGAAATAGGCGTCGGCCTCCTCAATGCTGACCGGGGAGACGGGCCCATCGACGCGGACCTGGCGGTTCAGGGATTTCCAATAAAAACAAAGCGACGCCCTCGGCTTGGCGGCCATTTCCTCGCCCATTCGGCTTTCGG
>JADFNT010000089.1 GCA_022563215.1 Pseudomonadota bacterium | reverse complement strand
CCGGTAACGTCCTTGGCTTCCTGCTTGTCCCTTCCCTCGCCCTTCCGGCCCCTGCCCCGCTTTATCACCCAGGGGCGGTCTCCGCGGCTGCCGTTCACGCTTTCGATCCTGACGCCGGTTGCGTCCAGCCACAGGGCATGGCCGCCGTGGCGCCACAGATCGAAACGGTCGATCACGGCGACGGTTGCCGGACAGGCGCGGCGCACGGGAACCATGGAAACCACCACGTCGGCGGTCCAGCAGTCTTCGGCCAGCGCCCCTTCGCCGTAGGCCAGGGCGGCGACGCGGCCCCGGCCCTGTATATGCAACCCTGGAGGTCACACGACAGGCGTCGGTCCGGGCGGGTCCCGTATTTCGGCCAAATCGCCAGCGCCTCGTCCTGGCCGAAGCGGCGAAGCCAGATTTTGCGGATGAAACGTTCGCGGCGCAACGTCGAGACGGCAACCGATCCATCGGCGCCGCGCACCGCCAATAAGCGGCCGCGGCCGTCGATAAGGATATCCGGCGGCCGGGCAACCGCTATCGCCGCCAAGCCCGCCGCGATCCCGGCCAGTCCCAGCAGCCGCCATCGCCGGCGCCACAGGCACATCCACAGCCCGCCAAGGGCAATCGCCGCCAGGGCCAGGGTCGGCATCGACGGCAACAGGGTCACCGCGCCGGGCCACGAGGATACGGTCTCGGCGACGGCGATGACGACGTTTATGCCCCATCCCATGGGGGTCAGGGCCAACCCTTCGAGACCGAAAGGCATCAACACGAACGCCGCCACCGCCCACGGCATCACCCAAAGCGCCGTCACCGGCACCGCCATCAGGTTGGCCGCCAATCCGTAATCGGCGAAGCGGTTGAAGTGATAGATGGCGAAAGGCGTGGTGGCGGCGCCGGCGATCACCGTCGTCAAGGCGACCCCGGCCAGATAGAGCCCCACCTTCCGGGCCCATGTCGGCGGCATGCGGTCCGTCTGGGCGAACCGGGCCCGGCGGCGTTCGCTGATCCATTCATAGGTGGCGATCAGGGCGATGACGGCGGCGAAGGACATCTGGAAGCTGGCGCCGAGAAGGCTTTCGGGCCTGAACACCAGGATCACCAGGGCCGCCCAGGCGACCAGACGCACCGACAGCCCCTTGCGGTCGACGAGGACGGCCAAAAGGACCAGCCCGACCATCAGGAACGCGCGTTGCGTCGGCACCGTGGCGCCGGCGATCAGCGCATAGGCAAAAGCCCCGGCGATGGCCGCCGCGGCGGCCCATTTCTTGATCGGGAAATGCAGCGCCAGGGGCTGAGACAGCGCCATCAGGCCCCTGAGCCCGACGAAAAGAATGGCCGCCATCAAGCCGATGTGCAGTCCCGAAATCGCCAGCAGATGGGCGAGTCCGGAATCGCGCATCGAATCCATCAGCGCGCCAGAGATGGAACTGCGCTCGCCGGTCATCAAGGCGGCGGCGACGGCGCCCGCCGGGCCGTCGAGGCCAGCCAGGACCCGGGCGGTGACGGCTTGGCGGACCCGGGCCAATCCAAGGGCGAGAAAGTCCAGCCCCTGCTTGCCGTCGCCGATGATTTCCGCCGTGCCGATGCTGAAGCCGTAGGCGCCCAATTGGCGGAAAAAGGAATGGCGTTGAAAGTCAAACCCGCCCGGTTGAGCCGGTGGCGACGGCGGGGTCAGGATGGCCCGACGCGCAGCCATTGGCCGGGTGAAATGGCCGGTTGTTTTCCCCTCAGCTTGAGGCGCACCTTTTGCGGACCCCGGTCGGTCCGGAGACCGGAAATGCGGGGCCGTTCGATGGTCACCCGGGGGCCATTGGGAAAGGTTTCGACGTTGATGACCCGGCCGCTGACCGTCGTCGGGCCGATGCGTTCGCTTAGGGTCGGCGCCGCCACGGCGGCGGTCCGCCATTGGGCGGCGGCGAACCCGGCCAACATCATTCCGGCCATCACCAAGACCGCCAAAAGGGCGCCGTCCCCTTGGCCGTCCGGTTTCCTGACCACCAATGCGGCCAGCAAAACCGCCGCCACGCCCGCCGGCCCCAGCCACAGGGGCGGCTCGAAAGAGAGGCTGAAATAGATTCCAATCCCCGAGCCGAACATCACCGGCAGCCACAAGACCCACCGGTCGCGCTCGGCGAGAAGGAGGTCGAGGGGGCGGAAGCAGGCAATGGGCGGAATAAACATGGCTCAATTGTTAGCGGACGATGATGTGGCCGGGTTTTGCGGGCTTGGAAAAGAGGCCCAGGGCCAGGGATAGACCTGGAGATTCCTGAATCCGGAAGGGAAATTCCCCTTGACGCAGGGGGACGATTTGAATCTCGGCCCCTTTCAAGGGACCGACCCTGATGGCGTCGATGCAGGTTTCGTCCATCCGCCGCCCGTCGTAAACGATGCGGACGACGGCGGAGGCGCGGAAAAACGCCTTCGCCCTGAAGGTCCGAACCTCCCTGTCGCCGTTGAACAGGCGAAGCACGATGGGGAAATTCACCTTCATGACCAGGGTCCCCGGCCTGAAACGGGCCTGGCGGATATGGATGTCGAGGCGTTTGGCGTTGGCCCAGTCCAGGGCCTGTAGATTCAGCCGGGTGGCGGCGTTGCAACTAATGGCGGGCCGTTCGTCGGTTGGTTCCTTGGTCAACGGAATCGAAGGCAGCGACGGCCAGGAACAGGCGCCAAGGCCGGTGGCCGAAAGAATGACGATGATGTGCCTTAACTTCATCCCATGGACCGAAACATCAGGGATATGCTGCAACGGCCCAGGAGATGTGGTAATTCTCTCCCGTTGTCACCCCTTGATCTTTTTTGAGCACGCCGATCCTATCAACATGACCGTCGTTACCCGTTTCGCACCCTCCCCCAGTGGTTTTCTTCATATCGGCGGTGCGCGTACCGCATTGTATAACTGGCTATTCGCCAAGCACCATGCCGAATACGGTTCCGGCGGCAGATTTTTGCTGCGCATCGAGGATACGGACCGCAAGCGATTCACCGAAGAGGCCGTCAACGCCATTACCGACGGCCTTTCGTGGCTGGGGCTGGAATGGGACGGCGACGCGGTTTCGCAGTTTTCCCACGCCCAGCGTCACGCCGAGGTGGCGCGGCAATTGCTGGCCGAAGACAAGGCCTATAAGTGCTTCTGCACGCCCGAGGAGCTCCGGGAAATGCGCCAGGCGGCCCGCCAGGAAGGCCGCTCGAAGCTCTATGACGGCCGCTGGCGGGACCGCGACCCGGCCGAAGCCCCCGAGGGCGCCGAGCCTACCATCCGCCTGAAGATGCCCCAGGGAGGTGAAACCGTGATCGAGGACCTGGTCCAGGGCCCGGTGACGGTGGCCAACGACGAGTTGGACGACATGGTCCTGCTGCGCGCCGATGGCACGCCGACCTACATGCTGGCGGTGGTCGTCGACGACCACGACGCCGGCGTCACCCATGTCATCCGCGGCGACGATCACCTGACCAACGCCTTCCGCCAGGCCCAGTTGTTCCTAACCCTCGGTTGGGACCTGCCGGCCTTCGCCCATATTCCCCTGATCCATGGACCGGACGGCGCCAAACTGTCGAAGCGCCACGGCGCCTTAGGCGTCGATGCCTACCGGGATCAGGGGTTTCTGCCCGAGGCGCTGTGCAACTACCTGCTGCGGCTGGGATGGAGCCATGGCGACAACGAAATCATCTCCCGCGATCAAGCCATCGAATGGTTCGGGCTCGACGCCGTCGGGCGTGCCGCCGCCCGCTTCGATACCGATAAGCTGACCAGCCTTAACGGTCATTACATTCGCCAGGCCGGGGACGCGAAGCTGATTGACCTGATCATGCCGTCGTTGACGGAATCCTTAAACGGGAATTTGGCCGATGATACCGCCGGGCGGCTGGAAAAGGGCATGGCCGGGCTCAAGGAACGGGCCAAGACCCTGATCGAACTTTCCGAAAATGCCGAAATTTATGCCACAACCCGCCCTTTGGCCCTTGATGAAAAGGCTTCAAGGCTTTTACAGGACGATGGAAGGGAACATCTGGGGCTTTTGCGGCCCCGGCTTGAGGCCTTGGGGGAATGGAACCTGAAAGGCCTCGAGAAGGCAACTCGCGACTACGCCGAAAGCGCTGAAATCAAGCTCGGCAAGGCCGCCCAGCCCCTTCGGGCGGCGTTGACCGGGCGCACGGTTTCACCGGGAATCTTCGAGGTCATGGAAATTCTGGGCCGCGATGAAACCCTGGGCCGCCTTGATGACGCCCTATCGGGAATAAATAAGCTATAATCATCGTCTGAAAAAAGGACCGGAAATCGGCGGCCGGCAACCGTTTGGGTTGCCATGACGCCGCCCAATGCGAGGAGAAGGCAGCCATGAAAGATAAATCGGCAAATCCATCCACCGATACGTTTACGCTTACCGACAACCGGTCGGGAAAATCCTATGAATTGCCGATTTTGAAAGGCACCCTCGGTCCCGACGTCATCGACATCCGGAAGCTGTACGCGGAAACCAAATGTTTCACCTATGACCCCGGCTTTACGTCGACGGGAAGCTGTGAATCGAAAATCACCTTCATCGACGGCGAAAAAGGAATCCTGCTTTATCGGGGTTATCCCATCGACGTGCTGGCGGAACAGTCCGACTTCATGGAGGTCTGCTATCTGTTGCTCTACGGCGAGCTGCCGACGCCGGGGCAAAAGAAGAAATTCGAGAAAGACATCACCTATCACACGATGCTGCACGAACAGCTTATTTACTTCTTCCGGGGGTTCCGCCGCGACACCCATCCGATGGCGGTGATGTGCGGCGTTACCGGGGCGCTTTCGGCCTTCTACCACGACAGCACGGACATCACCGACCCGCACCACCGCATGGTGGCGTCCTATCGGCTGATCGCCAAGATGCCGACCATCGCCGCCATGGCCTACAAGTTTTCCATCGGCCAGCCGTTCATGTATCCCAGGAACGAGCTCGGTTACGCCGAAAACTTCCTTTACATGATGTTCGGAAACCCGTGCGAGGAATACAAGGTCAATCCCGTGCAGGCCAAGGCCCTGGACCGCATCCTCATCCTCCATGCCGACCATGAACAGAACGCCTCCACGTCGACCGTCCGCCTGGCCGGGTCCAGCGGCGCCAACCCGTTCGCCTGCATCGCCGCCGGCATCGCGTCGCTTTGGGGGCCGGCGCACGGCGGCGCCAACGAAGCCGTTCTAAAAATGCTGACCGAGATCGGCGACAAGAAGAACATTCCTGAATTCATCAAGCGGGCCAAGGACAAGAAAGATCCTTTCCGGCTGATGGGGTTCGGCCACCGGGTCTACAAGAACTTCGACCCCCGGGCGCGGGTCCTGGAAAAAACCTGCCACGAAGTCCTCGACGAACTGGGTATCGAGGACGAACCGCTTCTCGACATCGCCGTCGAACTGGAGCGGATCGCGTTGGAAGACGAATACTTCATCTCCAAGAAGCTCTACCCCAACGTCGATTTCTATTCCGGCATCATCTTCAAGGCGATGGGCATCCCGACCAGCCTGTTCACGGTGCTGTTCGCGGTCGCCCGGACCGTCGGCTGGGTCGCCCAGTGGAACGAGATGATCGAGGATCCGACCCAGAAGATCGGCCGCCCCAGGCAGTTGTTCACAGGGGCCGTGGAACGGAAGTACACGCCCCTGCATACGCGCAAGTAACGGCGCTTCAAACCACGGCCATCAATCCTCGAACCGTGACCGGGCGATAACCTCCAACACCGTTTTCGCCGCCCGGTCGGCGGGCGAGTCTCCCTGGGGGCTAAGTTTCTCGATGGCTTCCTTATAAGCCGAAACCTGGCTTTGGCGCCGGTTCTCATCCCTCAGCAGGTCTTCGAGGGCGTGGGCCAGAAAATCGGCCCGGCAGGCCTCCTGCAGGAACTCCGGGACCGCCTCGCGATCCAGAATCAGATTGACCAGATGGACGAAACGCACCTTTACCAACCGCTTGGCGATCAGGGCGGACAGCGGGTTGATCCTGTAAGCGATAACCGCGGGCGTCCCCGCCATCGCCAGTTCCAGGGCCACCGTTCCCGATGCGGCAAGGGCCACGGCGGCGGCGGCGAAAGCGTCATACTTTTCGGTGTCGCCCTCGACGACCAGGGCCGGAACCGGCCAACCGGCCGCCGCCTGGCGGACGGTTCCGGCGACGGCGCCCGTGGTCGGCACCACGGCCCGCAAATTGGGGTGCTTCTTCGAAAGCCCGAACAGGGCCTGGCCGAATATCCCTTGCAGGCGGGAAACCTCGCCCATGCGGCTGCCGGGAAGAACCGCGATCAACGTTTCATCGGCGGCAATGCCGTGACGATCACGGAAACCGGCTCCGTCCCCCTTGTCGGCCCCGCTCTCCAGAATCGGATGGCCGACGAAGGTGGTGGCAAGGGAATGGGCTTCGAAATAGGGGGGCTCGAACGGCAACAGGGTCAGCAAGTGGTCCAGGAAGCCGGCGATCTTCGCCGCCCGACCCGGCCGCCAGGCCCAGACCGAAGGCGCGACATAATGGATCAGGGGAATTCCCTTGCCCTTGAGCCGTTTGGCGACGCGAAAGTTGAAATCCGGGGAGTCGATGGTCACCACCGCCGCCGGCCGCAGGCGTTGGGCGGCGGCGGCGGTTTCGACGATGCGGGTGAGAATTCTGGGAATTCTCGGCAAAACCTCCGCCGCCCCCATCACCGACAACTCGGTCATCGGAAATTGGCTTTTCATGCCCTGTTCTTCCATCCTTGCGCCGCCGATGCCGGCGAAGGAAATCCGATCCTTGGTTCTCTTTTTAAGCGCCGCCATGAGCCGGGCCCCCAGCAAATCGCCCGATGGTTCGCCGGCGACGAGAAAGATCAGGGGATGAGGGTCCGCGGCGGCGGCTTCCCCCGCGGCGTCCCCATTGGCAAGCACGGCGTGGCTTGCGGCATCGATGCCGATGACGAAAATCCCGGCCTCGTCGGCGGCCTCGATCACCGCCTGGCGGTCGATGATAAGGGCGCCGCCGGCCTCGACCGCGATGCCGCGCAGGCCGGCCCGTGACGCGGCCTCGATGGTGGCCGGGCCGATGGTCGGAAGGTCGACGCGGTATT
>JADFNT010000088.1 GCA_022563215.1 Pseudomonadota bacterium | reverse complement strand
GAAATCGCCGCCCCGTCCAGGTTTTCGATGGCGCGGCAGGTTTCGGAATCGATCTTTTGGGCGCTGTCGTAATCGAGAAAGTGGCTGAGGTCCGAACTGACGACGATCAGGGTCTCCGGTCCGCCCCAAAGCACGTCGAGCACGTCGGCGACCTGCTCCGGGGAGGCTTCGCCGACGACCAGGGGGACGACGGAGAAATCGTCGAGGATAACCTGCAAAAACGGCAGGTGGACTTCGAGGCTGTGCTCCTGGGCGTGGGCGGCGTCGAAGACCTCGACCTGGGGCAGTTCCAGGACCCTCGCCGACGCCTCCTTGTCGACCGGCACTTGGCCCAAGGGCGTGGCGAAGGCGTCGGCGCCCGAAAGCGCCAATCCCTTAACCGCGACGCGGTGACACGGGCCCAGCAGCACCACCCGGTTGATGACCGACGCCGCCGGCCGGAGCAGGGCATAGGCCGATGCGGCGACGGCGCCGGAATAAACGTATCCAGCGTGCGGCGCGATTAAAGCCTTGGGGACGGGTGCGGCGGCGGTTTTTTCTACGTCGGCCGGGCCGGCGCCGTCGAGGAAATGGCGGACCGTGGCTTCCAGTTCGGCGGCCGAGCCGGGATAGAACTGGCCGGCGACGGCAGCTTCTCTGATGGAAGGCATGGGCAGGCTCTCTCCTAGTACTTACATGTATTGTGCCATAATATATTGAGCTAGTCCCGCTTGGCTAACTTGCGGGGTGCCGAATAGGTCAAGGCAATGGAATTTTACGCCCTATATTACAAGAAGGAAGACGGCACCTTCGAGGGGCCGGCCGTCGGCCTGTTCGAGAGCGAATTCGAGGCCAGGAACTACGTTTACCGGGACGCCAGTTGTCCGCGAACGGAATTCGAGATCGTCAAACACCAGGTTCACCAGGACAAAGACCATGAATCCCGTCGTTGAAATGCCCGTCGTCGAAATAGATGAATCCCTCGCCGGCGCCTTTCCGGGCCGTTACTGGCACACCCTCGATGACGGCCGGGTGCAATGCGACATCTGCCCGCGGTACTGCAAGCTCCGCGACGGGCAGCGGGGGCTTTGCTTCGTCCGCGCGTGCCACGACGGCCAAATCGTCCTCACCACCTACGGCCGCTCGTCGGGGTTTTGCGTCGATCCGATCGAAAAGAAGCCGCTCAACCATTTCCTGCCGGGCACCCCGGTGCTGTCGTTCGGCACCGCCGGGTGCAACCTGACGTGCAAGTTCTGCCAGAACTGGGACATTTCCAAATCGCGCGAGTTCGACAAGTTGCAGGAAAAGGCGTCGCCCGAGATGATCGCCGAGGCGGCGGTCAAGACCGGCTGCAAATCCGTCGCCGTCACCTACAACGACCCGGTGATCTTTCTCGAATACGCCGTCGACGTGGCGGCGGCCTGCCGCGAACGTGGCATCAAGATGGTCGCCGTCACCGCCGGCTACATCTGCGACGAACCGAGGGCCGAATTCTACCGCCACATGGACGCCGCCAACGTCGACCTCAAGGCGTTCACCGAAAGGTTCTACAAGGAGCTTTGCACGAGCTCGCTGGCGCCGGTGCTGGAGACCCTGAAATACCTCAAGCACGAAACCGACGTCTGGTTCGAGATCACCGACCTGCTGATCCCCGGCGAGAACGATTCCGAGGCCGAGATCGAGGAAATGACCCAATGGATCATGGAAAACCTCGGCCCCGACGTGCCGTTGCATTTCTCCGCCTTCCATCCCGACTGGAAGATGATGGACAAGGAAAACACGCCGAAGGAGACCCTGTCCCGGGCCCGTAGGATCGCGCTCAAGAACGGCATCCGCTACGCCTATACGGGCAATGTCCACGACCCCGAAGGCGACACCACCCTTTGCCACCAGTGCGGCGAGGCGTTGATTGTGCGGGACTGGTACGAGCTGTCGGCATGGAACCTGGACGTCGGCGGCAATTATTCCGGCAACTGCCCCAACTGCGGCACCGTCCTGCCCGGCGTCTTCGACGGCCCGCCCGGCGATTGGGGCCGCAAGCGCATGCCGGTGCGTATCGGGCCCGCCTGACGGCCCCTCCCGCTAACTCCCAGGGGGGAGTGACAGGCGCCGTGACAGTTGGGGGGCGAACTGTTAAAAGTCCCGGCTGATATTATTCCCAGCTGATTTTTTCCCCTGGCACCGGAAGCGCGATGTCGAAAAAATGGTTGGCCCTGGCGCTGAAGTTCCTGGTGTCGGGCTTCTTGATCTGGTTTCTGATATCCAAAATCGACCTCGGCGAAGCCAAGGATAGGCTGGTCGGTGCCGATCCTTCGATGCTGGCCGCGGCGGTGCTGGTCATCCTGGTCCAAATCTGCGTCGGCGGGCTGCGCTGGCAGGCGGTACTGAAGGCCATCGGCACTCCGCTCAGCATCTTCAAAACCATCCAGCTTTTTTACATCGGCGCCTTTTTCAGCCAAATCCTGCCGTCGTCGGTGGGCGGCGACGCGGTGCGTATTTACAAGGCCTATCGCGAGGGGATCGGGCTCAGGGGCTCCGTCAACGGGGTTTTGCTGGAACGCGCCGTGACCGTGGTGGCGTTGGTGGTGCTGGTGGACGTAACACTACCCTGGTTCATGCCCCGGGTGGACGAGGCGACCATGAAGCTGATCCTGCCCGGTATCGTCCTCGTCACCCTGGCCGGCGTCGTCGGCCTCGGATTCCTGATGATGCTGGATCGGCTGCCCGAGGGACTCAGGCGCTGGCGGGTGGTGCGCGGCCTCGGCAACCTGGGCGTTGACGCGCGCCGGGTTTTCCTTCACCCCGGTCATTTGGCCCCGGTCCTGGCTTGGGGTCTGGTGACCCACGTCAACATCTCGTTCTGCGTCTTTCTTCTGGCCATGGGGCTATCCCTGGATGTGACTTTGCTCGACTGCCTGGTGCTGGTGCCGCCGGTGCTGTTGGTGATGACCCTGCCCATTTCCATTGCCGGGTGGGGGGTGCGCGAAACCGCCATGGTCGCGGCTTTTGGCCTGATCGGGGTGCCCGAGGGGGGCGCGGCGGTGCTCGGCTTCCTGCTCGGCCTGGTCGGGGTGGTTACTTCCGCCCCCGGCGGCCTCATCTGGCTGGCCAGCCGCGACCGTGGAGAGACGATGAAATACCAAACCCCTAATTGAAAACAACAACCGGGCGCCAGCCCGTTCCGGCGCCGGGGAACAGGACCAAACCCGGCAATAACCCCTCCAACAAACTCTTTTATTTGGCGCCGCCACCGTTAGAGTCTGGGCCCCATCGTTCAAACAGAGAGGTCGTCAATGAAAATCATCTTTTCCGGGCCGGGACTGGCCGCCACCGGGGCCCTGGTGGTCGGTGTCCTGGAGGGCGGAAAGCTGACCCCGTCGGCCGTGGCGCTGGACAAGAAAATCAACGGCGGCCTCCGGCGCGCCATCAAGGCCGACGATTTTATCGGCAAGGCCAGCCAAGGCCTGACCCTGATGGCGCCCTCCGGCACCCGGCTCGACCGGGTCGTCGCCATCGGTCTCGGCAAGCCCGGCCACCTGGACGAGCGGGCCCTGCACAAGATCGGTGGCGGCATCTATGCGCTGTTGGGCCGATCGGGGTCGAAAACCGCAAGCGTTGCCCTCGACTCCCTGGACAAGGCCAAGATGACGGCCGCCGAGATGGCGGTCTGCATCGCCGAAGGGGCGAAGCTCCGGTCCTACCGGTTCGACCGCTACCGGACGAAAAAGAACAACAACAATAATAATAACAGCGGCCCACCGACCCTCGGCGCCCTGACCTTCCGCTGCCGGGGCAGCGACAAGGCAAAAGCCGCCTTCCGGGCCCGCGACAAGGTGATCCAGGGCGTGTTCATGACCCGCGACCTGGTCACCGAACCGCCGAACGTGATTTACCCCGCAACCCTGGCCAAGCGGTGCAAGGAACTGATCAAGCTCGGCCTCAAGGTCGAGATCCTGGGCGAGGCGCAGATGCGGCGCCTCGGCATGGGGGCGCTTCTCGGCGTCGGCCAGGGGTCGGCCAGGGAAAGCAAGCTGGTGGTCATGCAATGGCGGGGCCTGTCCAGGGGCAAGGCGCCCCGGAAAGGACCGGAAGCCCGGGCCTATATGCCGGTCTGTTTCATCGGCAAGGGCGTCACCTTCGATACCGGCGGCATTTCGCTGAAACCGTCGAGCGGCATGGAGGAAATGAAATACGACATGGGCGGGTCGGGCGTCGTTATCGGCCTGATGAAGGCGCTGGCCGGGCGCAAGGCGCGGGTCAACGCCGTCGGCGTCATCGCCTTGGCCGAGAACATGCCAGGTTCCAACGCCCAGCGGCCCAGCGACGTCGTCACCTCGATGTCGGGCCAGACCATCGAGGTCATCAACACCGACGCCGAAGGGCGCCTGGTGCTGGCCGATGCGCTGCATTACACCGACACCCGCTTCAAGCCCCGGTTCATGGTCGATCTGGCGACACTGACCGGCGCCATCATCGTATCGCTGGGCAGCGAATACGCGGGATTGTTCGCCGACAACGACAAGCTCGCCGAACAGCTCACCGAGGCCGGCAAGAAGGTCGGCGAGGAGTTGTGGCGGATGCCCTTGGGCGAGGCTTACGACAAGTTGCTGAAGTCCGACATCGCCGACATGAAGAACATCTCCGGCGGCCGCGGCGCCGGGTCGATCACCGCGGCCCAGTTCCTGCAACGCTTCGTCGGCCGCACGCCGTGGGCGCACCTGGACATCGCCGGCGTCACCTGGACCAAGAAGGACTTGGCCACGGCGCCCAAGGGGGCGACGGCGTTCGGCGTCAGGCTGCTGGACCGGCTGGTCGCCGACCATTACGAGAAGAAATAGGGGATAGCCGGGAGGGGGCGGGACCGACCATCGTGACCGAAATCGCCTTTTATCACCTGGAAAAATCGCCGCTGGAGCAGGTGTTGCCGAAGCTCCTGGAAAAGACCCTCGGCGCCGGCAAGCGGGCCCTGGTTTTGGCCGGCTCGGAGCAGCGCGTCGAGGCGCTGGCGGGGCTTCTGTGGACCTACGAGCAAGGTTCCTGGCTGCCCCACGGCACCGACCAGGACGGCTCGCCCGAGGACCAGCCGGTATGGCTGACGACCGCGGACGATAACGCCAACCGGGCCGAGTTCCTGTTCCTCACCGATGGCGCGACTTCCGCGCGCATCGGCGATTATGAGCGCTGCTTCGAGCTTTTCGATGGCCGCGACGCGGCCGCCGCCGCCGCCGCCCGGGGGCGGTGGAAATCCTACGGCGAGGACGGCCATGACCTGACCTATTGGCGCCAGACCGAGGCCGGCGGCTGGGAGAAGAAACAGGACTGAGGGGGGCCGGGGCCGGATGACCCAACGCTGGAACAACCGGCCCGAGGGCTCGACCTGGGGCGATTGGGGCGAGGACGACCAAAAGGGGCGGATGAACCTGTTGACGCCCGAGCGCGTCAAGGCCGCCGTCGGCGAAGTCACCGAGGGCTTGAGCTTCTGCCTCAGCCTGCCGCTCGACCTGCCGGGCGGCAACGCCGTCAACCCGAAGCGCCACCCGCCCGAATTCAAGCCGGTGTTCGTCGGCGACGACGTCTACTTCAACTACGTCTGGGACAACGTCAAACCCGGCGACATGGACGTCAGTTGCGATGAGGCGATCACCCTCTATTCCCAGTATTCGACCCAGTGGGACAGCCTCGCCCACATCGGCTCGGTGTTCGACGCCGACGGCGACGGCGAGCCGGAGCCGGTCTATTACAACGGCTTCCGGCCCGGCGAACACATCGGCGGCGAACCCGGCGACGGGCAGTTGGGGGCCCGCGCGCTCGGCATCGAGAACATGGCCGAAGCCTGCGTCCAGGGCCGCGGCGTCATGGTCGACCTGCACGCGCACTTCGGTGATGAGCGCGTTGCCGTCAATTACCAGCAGTTGATGGAGGTGTTCGAGAAAGACTCCATTATCGTCGAGGAAGGCGACATGCTGTGCCTGCACACCGGCTGGGACGACATGATCGTCTCCATGGACGGCGACCCGGATGCCGAAAAGCTGCACAATTCCTGCGCCGTGCTCGACGGCTACGACGATGCGCTGTTGCGGTGGATCACCGATTGCGGCCTCGTCGCCATCGTTTCGGACAACATGGCGGTGGAAAACTCCCACGGCGACGGCGACACCCAGGGCGGGCGCTCGCACCTGCCGATCCACCGCCATTGCCTGTTCCGCCTGGGCGTGCATCTGGGCGAGCTGTGGTACCTGTCGGAATTGGCCGCCGCGCTCAACAGCCTGGGCCGGTCGCGTTTCCTGCTCACCGCGCCGCCGCTCCGCATACCCGGCGCCGTCGGTTCGCCGGTGACGCCGGTCGGGACGATCTAACCCTCATGCTGACCTTTGATCCCGAAAACCTTGGGCCGCTTGACGGCATCCGGGTGCTCGACCTGTCGCGGCTGATCGCCGGCAACATGCTGTCCCTGCAACTGGCCGATTTCGGCGCCGAAGTCATCAAGATCGAGACCCCGGGCAAGGGCGACCCGCTGCGCGCCTGGAAGGAAGACGGCATCGACGCCCACTGGAAGGTCTATGCCCGCAACAAGAAAAGCCTGACCCTGAACCTGCGCGAGGCGGACGCCATCGAGATTCTGCTGAACCTCGTCGAGGGCGCCGACGTGATGATCGAGAACTTCCGCCCCGGGCGCATCGAAGAGATGGGCTTGGCGCCGGAGACCCTGCATCGACGCAACTCGAAACTGGTGCTGCTGAGGATTTCCGGCTTCGGCCAGACCGGCCCCTACCGCGACCGCCCGGGGTTCGGGTCCCTGGTCGAGGCGATGTCGGGGTTCGCGGCCCGCAACGGCTTTCCCGACCGGGCGCCGTTGCTGCCGCCGCTGGCCATGGCCGACATGATCGCCGGCCTGTATGGCGCCATGGCGGCGATGATCGCGCTGCGCGAGGTCGAAACCAAGGGCGGCAAGGGCCAGGTCATCGACCTGTCGCTGCTGGAGCCGATCCTGTCGGTGCTCGGGCCCGAGGCGCTGGCCTTCAAGATCACCGGCAAGCCGAGACGGCGGGCCGGCAGCGGCTCGAACACGTCGTCGCCGCGCAACGTCTA
>JADFNT010000087.1 GCA_022563215.1 Pseudomonadota bacterium | reverse complement strand
TTCCAAGAAGCTAAAGGTGAACAAATCGGAGCGCCAGGAAATGGCCGCCGCCCGGGAGAATCTGAAGAACAAGGTGGCCGATATCGAAAATAAGATGCGAACCATCGCCAACCGGAATTTTTCGCTGGCCGGCACCCTGAACACCGCCGAGGCCGACCTGCAAACGGCGCTCGCCGAACGCAACCAGTCGATTTACCAGGCCACTCGGATGCAGGGCCAGATCAAGAACCTGGAAAGCCGCCTCGCCGACCTTCAGGAATCCGAAGAACAGGCGATTAAGCGCCTGACCGACGGCACCACCGTCTCCATCGAAAACATGGAAAAAATCGTCGTCTTGTCGGGAATCAAGGTCAGCCGCCTGCTGAAAGATCAGGACCTGCGCTCCAAGGGCCAAGGCGGTCCCTTTATCGCCCTTAAGCCCGAACACGAACCGACCAAGGTAATGAAGGCCAAGCTGGCCAAATTGGATATCCAAATGAGCCGCATGGAGGCGCTGCGGGATGTCATGCAGAAGATGCCGCTGGCGCCGCCGCTTATTTCCTTTTACGTAACAAGCAGTTACGGAAAACGGCGCGATCCCATCAACCGCCGGTGGGCGTCCCATTACGGGCTCGATCTTGGCGGCGGATTCAAGTCTAAAGTATACTCAACGGCCGCCGGGGTGGTAACCTACGCCGGTTGGAAGGGGAAATACGGTAAGCTGGTGGAAATCAGCCACGGCGCGGGCATGAAGACCCGCTATGGCCACCTGAACAAAATCTACGTCAAGAAAGGACAGAAGGTAAAATTCTATCAGAAAATCGGCTTGCTGGGGAGCACGGGGCGAAGCACGGGTGCGCACCTGCATTATGAGATCGTTTTCAGGGGAAGGGCCAAGAATCCGATGAAATTTATAAAGGCAGGTCGGAATGTTTTCCAAGACTAGAAAAGCAACGGGAACCGTTGTCGAATCAAAACCCGTGGTGAAATCGTCGCCGCCCTCGATCATCAGCGCCGATCTCAAGATCGTCGGCGACCTCAGCAGCGATGGTGAAATACAAATCGACGGCGCCGTTGACGGCGATATCCGCACCAAGTCCCTTCTCATCGGCGAAACCGCCCATATCAAGGGCGAGATCGTCGCCGATTCCGTCTTTGTCCACGGCACCGTCAACGGCCTGATCAAGTCCCGCTCCGTCAACCTGGCCGCGACCGCGCATGTGGTCGGCGATATCCTGCATGAGGACCTGTCCATCGAAACCGGCGCCTTCCTCGAAGGCCACTGCAAGCGTATGGTCGAAAAGAAGGAACAACCGGACGCCCGGATCAGCGTTGTCGGCAAGGACGATCCGGCCCGCCACTTGGACAAGGCCCGGGAAACAGGAACCATGGAGTCCAAGGGCAGCGCCTCGGACGAAGCCAAGGACAACGACCAAAGGCGGTCGCCGCCTCTAGTGGATAAAATCCACTAGATAATTTCCTCACCGGTTTTCGATGTTAGCCCGGGCGCAACCGCGCGCCCTGTCAATCCTCGTCGGCGCCCAACGCGGCGGCAAAGACACCCGGGTCCACGTTGCCGCCGGAACAGACCACGGCCACGGTTTTGCCCCGGCAGTCATAGGCCCCGGTCAAGACCGCCGCCAAGGCCACGGCGCCGCCCGGCTCGACCACCAATTTAAGGTACTGAAACGCCGCCTTCATGGCCCGGGCCGTCTCGGCGTCGCCGAGAGAAAAACCGCCCGCGAGAAGCCTTCGATTGATCGAAAACGTCAACGCGCCGGGCGTCGGCAGGATAAGCGCATCGCAAAACGTCTTGGCGCCCTTATCGTTGCTCAACCGCTCGCCGGCGGCCAACGAGCGGGCGGTATCGTCGAAACCTTCCGGTTCGGCGGCGAACAATTGGGCCTCCGGGCATTCCTCGGAAAGCGCCAGCGCACATCCGGAAATCAGCCCGCCGCCGCCGCAAGGGACGATCACCGCGTCGAGCCGGGCGTCCATTTCACGGGCCTGGGCGGCGATCTCAAGGCCAACCGTTCCCTGGCCGGCGATGATGAAAGGGTCGTCGTAGGACGGCACCAGGGTAGCGCCCCGTTCGGCGGCCAGCCTGGCGGCGATTTCCTCGCGGCTTTCCGTTTCGCGGTCAAACATCACCACCTCGGCCCCATAGGCCCGGGTGTTGGCGAGTTTGATCTCGGGCGCGTCCGTCGGCATGACGATGACCGCCGGCACGCCCAGCATCTGCGCCACCATGGCGACGCCCTGGGCATGGTTGCCGGATGAAAAGGCGATGACGCCGGCCTTGCGCTGTTCGTCGCCGAGGCGTGAAATCCGGTTATAGGCGCCGCGGAACTTAAACGCCCCGCTCCGTTGCAGGCACTCGGCCTTGACCAGCAAGCGGCCGCCCAGTTTCTCGTTGAGCAGCGGGCTCTCCAGCAGCGGCGTGGTGACGGCGTGGCCGGCGATTTGTTCCGCCGCCGCGACCACGTCGTCATAGGTCGGGGCCTCAGATTCTGGTTCAGACGGGGGCGAGGTGGGCATCGATGGCCTCCAATACATTGGCTTCGGTCAGGCTCGGCGGGTGGCCGCAGTCCTCGACCGTGACTTGCGCCATACCGGGCATGGTCTCCGCCATCCGGGATAAGGTTTTGTCGCTGAGGATATTCGACCGTGCCCCGTGGACGGTCAACACCGGCACCCGCTCCAGCGCCTTGAACAGCGGCCACAGGCTGACCTTGCCGCCGAGCGCCTTGGCGAACGGGTTGACGATGGCATGGTCCCAGTCATGGACCAGCCCGCCGCCCGGGGATTCCTTATATGTGTTACGGGCGATGGTCAGCCAGTCCTCGGGCGAGTGCGCCGGCAGGTCGGGAAAGGTTTCCCGGAGGCGCCCGACGACGGCGTCCCAGTCGGCAAGGGGGGTGTCGTCCTTCAAATAGTCGATGATCCTCGCCAGCCCCGACATGTCGATTTCCGGCCCGATGTCGTTGAGAACGACGCCGGCGACGGCACCCGGCATGGCCACCGCCATGACCATGGCCAGGATGCCGCCCAGCGACGTGCCGATGACATGGACCCGGTGCACGCCCAAGGCGCAGAGAAGGTGGCGGATGTCGTCGACATAGACCGGCGGGTGGTAATGGCGCCAGTCGGGATCGTATTGGGACCGCCCGCGGCCCCGGTAATCGGGACAGATCACGCGGCGTCCCTGGGACAGCCGTTGGGCCAGCGGCGCGAAGTCCTTCGAATTCCTCGAAACGCCGGGCAGGCACAGCACCGGCGTCGCCGAAGCGGCGGGGCCGCCCCCCGTGACGCCCCCGGGGGGCTGGTAATCGCGATAATAGAGCTTGAGGCCGTCCTGGGCCGTCAGCCAGCGTTCCCGGTAGCCGCCATCGGTCCCGGTCATGGAACGGGCCTAGAGCCCCAACAGCGGGGGCAGGGCGTCGAGGGTCTTGACCTCGTGCTCGGGCTCGCCGGGGATGCGTTCCTGGGGCTGGCCGAAACGGTTCACCCACACTACCCGGTAGCCGAAATTGGCGCCCGCCGCCGCGTCCCAGGCGTTCGACGACATGAAGCAGATGCGCCCGGCATCGACGCCGAGGCCGTCCACGGCCATCTGGTAGACGCTGGGATGGGGCTTGTAGACGCCGATGGAATCGACCGAAAACACGTCGTCCAATAGGTCGGCGATACCGGCATTGTCGACCGCCGACGACAGCATTTTCGGCGAGCCGTTGGAAAGGATCGCGGTCTTGAAGCCGCCCGCTTTCAGCGCGCTCAGCACGGCCTTGACCTCCGGGTAGGCATCCAAGCGCATGTAGATGTCCATCAGGCGCTGGCGCAGCGCGTCGTCCTCGATGCCGAGCGCGGCCATGGCGTAATCCAGCCCGTCGCCGGTGACCTGCCGGAATTCGACGTATTCCTGCATCAGGCTCCTGAGCCAGGTGTATTCAAGCTGCCGGGTCCGCCACAGGGCGGACAGCTCGTCGGCCTTGTCGCCGAGGGCGTCGCGGCACTGCGCCGCCGCCGCGGCGACGTCGAACAAGGTGCCGTAGGCGTCGAAGACGCAGGCGCCGATATCTTCGATTTTAACGGCCATGGATCGTGGTTCCTGCCTTTGGTTCCGGCCCTTGACGAGCCGGTGAAAGAATTGTGCAACTCCCACCCGGAACGGTCAACCGCGGCCACCAATCATTGATGCAGGTCACGTTCCAGCCTCAACGCGATTTCGGTTTTCGCCAACAGCAAACGGTAGACCTGAAGGTTCTCCAGCACCCGCTGGACGTAGTTCCGGGTTTCCCGGAACGGAATCAGCTCTACCCAGTCGATGGAATCGACGTCGGCCCTGCGGAGATCGCCGTTGCCGCGAAGCCATTGGCGAACCCGCTTGGGCCCGGCGTTATAGGCCGCCAGCGCCAGCACGTAAGAGCCCTTGAAGGCCGCCAAAAGCTCAGACAGATAAGCCTGGCCCAGGGTCAGGTTGTAAACCCCGTCGGTGGTCAGGCGGCGGCGGGAAAACGGCACCCGGAGCCTTTTCGCCACCTTATAGGCGGTGCGCGGCAGCAACTGCATCAACCCCTGAGCGTTGGCGTGGCTCTTGGCCTTGACGTTGAAGGCGCTTTCCTGCCGGACGACGGCCAGCAGCAGCGGCCTTTCCAGGGGCGCAACAACAGTCTTGACGTTCATCGGGCCCGGCAGCAGCGCCGGAAAGGCCGCTTGCGGGAACTGCCAACCGTCGCGTCCGGCCCTTTTGGCGATCATCACCGAAAGATCGAGACGGTCGTTGGCGCCGGCTAGTTCCGCCGTCAACAGCCGCCAGCCCGGCGTGTCCCCCAATTCATCGAGACGCGAGATGAACGGCCGAAGGCGGTCCTTTTCGCCGATTTCACCCAGCATCCCGACCGCACGGACAAGGACGTGGCCTTCGAAGGCCTTGGTTTCGTCGGCGCCGACTTCCGGTTCGTCGGCCAACTTCAAGCTTTCCCCCGGACGCAGCCGGGCGGTCGACAACTGGCCGTAATAGGTCGTCGGATGGCGGGCCGCCAGTTGATGCCAGTCCCGGGCCTCGTCGGTTTCGGCAAGGGCCTCAAACGCCCGGGCCGCCCAATAGGCGCCGCGGGCGCGGCTGACGGGATATTTGACCGCCCCGTACATGGTCACGAAATGGTCGCGGGCGACTTTGGCATCGTCGAGAAACCGAAGCGCGATCCAGCCCGCCAGCCATTCGGCCTCGGCGAAGGCCGGGCCGGATTCCAACCGGTGATCCTTGGCCGTCCGGTAGGCGGCGGAAACATAGCCTTTGTTCAGATTCCAGCGCGCCAGATAGCCGCGTTCGATCCACCACCGCTTGGGATGCTTCAGGTCGTCGGGCAGGTTTTCCAGAAGCTCCATGGCCGAGGCGTATTTGCCCCGCCGCCGGCGCCACCGCAGCCGTTCGTAAATCAGGCCCTGATCGCTTTTAAGCTCGTCGGCGACCTTGGCGATGGCGGTATCGACGTTGCCCCGGCGCTGGCGCAGGAACATCCGGGCGATGGCGAGCGCCCGGACGTCGGGCTTGACCTTCCACAGCATCCGGCGCACCGGCCAATTGCGGCCTTCCCACAACAGCCGGTCGAGGCGCCGGTTGTGGTCGTCGATGTTCAACAGGCGGCGGTGGCGCTTGTAAAAGGCGCGTTCGCGCCGCTTGGTGAAGTTGCCGTTGATCCAGGCGTCGCGGATGACCTCGCGGCCCCGGCTTTCCTCGCCGGCGGCCAGCAACGCTTCGCCCAGGCGGGCCTTGCCGTAACCGCTTAGCGCGTCCCTGTCCTCGAACCAGGCCAGAACCACGCCGTCGGGGGTAAGGCCGTTCATCGCCTCCTCGGCCCGGCGTTGCAGCTCAATTTGGCCGGGCCAGTCGGGGTTTTCGGCCATGAAAACCGATATCTCGGCGAAATCGGCCTTGGGGTTGGGCTTGGCCAGGCGCGCCCCGAGCAGGATCTTGGCGGCCAGGGGGTCGTTGATGGCGCGGGTAATGGACCGGGCGCGCCCGGGGTTGTCGCCGTCGACGGCCTCGAGCCCGGCCTTCAACGCCTTGGCGTCCCCGGCCGACAGCAGGCCGGCCACCGCTGGCGTCCCTGGCCCCATGGCGACCAGGCAGCCGATGACGATGCCGATGCCGGGGGAGATGATTGCGGCGATATGGCCTGTTAAACGGATTTTTCGGCCCCCCAGCCCCTAGGGGCCAACAAAAGAACGGCCCCATAGGGACCCTAATCCCGCCCGAATTCCACCCGAATTCCACGGGCGCTTGCCGCAAAGCGGTTAATATGGGTATGTTCGCCGCTCAATAAGGCCAATTCAAGTGAGGAAACCATGTTTCAGGGGTCGATGACCGCCCTGGTCACGCCGTTCAAGGACGGGCGTGTGGACGAAGACGCCTTTCAGTCCTTCGTCGAGTGGCAAATCGACGAGGGAACGGAGGCCGTGGTTCCTTGCGGCACCACCGGCGAATCGCCGACGCTCAGCCACGAAGAGCACATGCGGGTCACCGAATCCTGCATCGAGGCCGCCGCCGGCAAGGTGCCGGTGATCGCCGGCACCGGGTCCAACTCCACCGAAGAAGCGATCATGCTGACCCGCCACGCCAAGGACGCCGGCGCGACGGCGGCGCTGGTGGTCACGCCGTATTACAACAAGCCGACCCAGGAAGGGCTCTACCGCCATTACAAGGCGATCATCGACGCCGTCGATCTGCCGATTCTCATCTACAACATCCCCGGGCGCAGCGTCGTCGACATGAGCGTCGATACCATGGCCCGGCTGGCCAAGCTGCCCAACATCGTCGGCGTCAAGGACGCGACCCAGGACCTGGCCCGGCCGATGGCGACGCGCCTGGCCATCGGCAAGGATTTCTGCCAGATTTCGGGCGAGGACGCCACCATCGTGCCGTTCCTGGCCGGCGGCGGGGTGGGCTGCATCTCGGTCACCGCCAATGTCGCGCCGAGGCTGTGCGCGGACCTGCACAAGGCGTGGCGCGACGGCGACCTGGCGACGGTGATGGAGTTGCAGGACCGGCTGATGCCGCTGCATTTTTCGCTGTTCTGCGAGACCAGCCCGGGGCCGGTCAAGTACGCCGT
>JADFNT010000086.1 GCA_022563215.1 Pseudomonadota bacterium | reverse complement strand
CTCTGAGAAGGGCGTTGTTGGCGGCGTGCCCGGAACGGACGCCTTCGAAGCGCCCGATGATCGCGCTGCCGGCCAGGTACAGGTCGCCGACCGCATCGAGGATCTTATGGCGGACGAATTCGTCGTCGTAACGCAGCCCGCCCTCATTGAGGATCTTATCGCCGCTGACGACGACGGCGTTGTCCAGCGAGCCGCCCTTGGCGAGGCCGGCGGCCCACAGTTCTTCTATCTGGTGCAGGAAACCGAAGGTCCGGGCGCGAGCCAGTTCCTTGCCGAAGCTGCCGTTGACGATGCCGATGGAAAGGGATTGCTTGGCCACCGCGCTGCTTTCGAAATCGATCTCGACATCGAGGGAAAGAAAAGAACCGGGGGAAAGCCGGGCTTGGCCGTATTCACCGTCGACGGACACCGTTTTCAGGATCCGGATCACGCGCCGGGCCGCATCCTGCTCGACGACGCCGGCGCATTCCACCAGGAACACGAAAGGCTGGGCGCTGCCGTCCATGATCGGCACTTCCGGGCCGTTCAATTCGATCAAGGCGTTGTCGATGCCGCAACCGGCCAAGGCCGCCATCAGGTGTTCGACGGTGCCGATGGTGACGCCGTCTTCGTTGCCGAGCGTCGTCGACAGTCGGGTATCGACGACATAATCCCAACGGGCCGGGATCACGGCGCCGCCGCCGGCAATGTCGGTGCGCTTGAAGCTAATGCCGGTGTTGGCGTCGGCGGGGTTCAGGGTCATCGAAACCTTGACCCCGGAGTGGAGCCCAATGCCGGAACAATCGATGGAGGTTTTCAGGGTCCGTTGCTTGACCGCGCCCCGGGACTCAAGGGGGGACTCAGGCGTGGACTCCGGGGCGGATTTCCGGGCCGGGGCCTTGTCTTCAATCGTCCGGATGTTTTTAGAAATCCCCATAACACTCCGCGGTTCTTGTTCTTGTCGCCGATGCGGTAAGGGCCTTAGACGGTTGGCCTCTTCCTCATCCCCCAAAGCCGAAAGGCGAAAGATTCAAGCGGCTTCCAAGAATGTGTTTAACAACATCCCCGAAGCCACTCAAATCACTCTTTGTTTCCGTTTGTTTCGCGCTTTTAGCCTTTCTTAATAAGCTGTTAACCAACGTCGGCTCAGTTGGCCTGACGGCGGAGAAAGGCCGGAATATCGAGCAGATCGTCGTCGGTTTCGCTGGCCGGAAGCCGGTCTTCGGGGTCCAGGCCGCCGAGCTCGTTTGGGCTCGTCTCCTCGCCCGTCTCCGAAGCCTCCTCGATGCCGGCACCGTTCGGGTCCGGGTCTTGTTCCGGGGCCTCTTCGGTCGCCGAAATTTCCTTGTTATCCGATATTTCCGGGGCTTCCGGGGCTTCCGGGGTTTCAACGGTTGGCCGGGACTTCTTGCCGAAGACCTTGCGGCTGGAGCCGGTGACCCGTTCGAAAAGGCTCATCCTTGATCGGGCCGGCGCCTCTTCCGGCTCTTCCTTCTCAGCCTCGGAATCCGTTTCCGGGACCTCTTCGGCGGCTGCCTGGCCGCCGTCACCGATCTCGTCTTCGGTGGCCGAAGCCGGTTGCGGCGGAATGAAGGCATCCTCGGCGTTGACCGACGGCATCGCCGCCGGCGGCGTTTCCGGTTCGGCCTCCTCTCTCGAGGCTTCCGATTCGCCAATCGATTCGCCGATCGATTCGCCGGCGTCGTCAGCAGCCATTTCCACCGGCAGTTCGGCGGCGGCATAGGAGTCGGCCTCGGCCGCGATCTCCGCTTCCGAACCGCCATCGGCTTCGGATTCGGCTTCGGCGATGGACTCGGTTTCGGATTCGGCTTCGAATCCCGGCGCTTCTTCGGCTTCCACTTCGGGCTCGGGCTCGGAATCGGCTTCGACCCCCGCAAGTTCGGGCCGGTATTCGGGTTGATCCAGCCGCTCGGCCAGGTGCAGCATCGTCGGCAACGGCATCTGCGACGCATCGGCGTCGATACCGGTGGCCACGACCGACACCCGCATGGTGCCGTCCAGGCTCTCATCGAAGGCCGAGCCGACGATGATATAGGCGTCCTGGTCGACCTCGGCGCGGATGCGGTTGGCGGCTTCGTCGACCTCGAACAGCGTGATGTCCATGCCGCCGGTGATGTTGATGAGAACGCCCTTCGCCCCCTTCATCGAGGAATCGTCGAGCAGCGGGTTGGCGATCGCCGCTTCCGCCGCATCCAGGGCGCGGCGTTCGCCTTCGGCTTCGCCGGTGCCCATCATCGCCTTGCCCATTTCGCTCATCACCGAGCGGATATCGGCGAAGTCCAGGTTGATCAGGCCCGGCATCACCATCAGGTCGGTGACGCCGCGGACGCCCGAGTACAGCACCTCGTCGGCCATGGCGAAGGCCTCGGCGAAGGTGGTCTTTTCGTTGGCGATGCGGAACAGGTTCTGATTCGGGATGACGATCAGCGTATCGACGAACTGCTCCAGCTCCTCGATCCCGGCTTCGGCCTGGGTCATGCGGTGGGTGCCCTCGAACTGGAAGGGCTTGGTGACCACGCCGACGGTGAGGATGCCGTGTTCCTTGGCCGCCCGGGCGATCACCGGCGCGCCGCCGGTGCCGGTGCCGCCGCCCATGCCGGCGGCGATGAACATCATGTTGGCGCCGTCCAGTTCGGCGATGATTTCCTCGATCGCCTCTTCCGCCGCGGCGCGGCCGATTTCGGGCCGCGACCCGGCGCCGAGACCCTGCGTGATGCTGGCCCCCAGTTGGATGCGGCGGTCGGTTTTCGATTGCGCCAGCGCCTGTGCGTCGGTGTTGGCGACAACGAAGTCGACGCCCTCCAATTCGGAGTTGATCATGTTGTTGACGGCGTTGCCCCCGGCACCGCCGACGCCGATGACGGTCAGTTTCGGTTTCAATTGTTGCGTGCCGTTTTCTTCCGGTACGTTCAGGTTGATACTCATGGTGACCTCCTTAATTTTAGGCGACTTGAAAATGCGAATGCGGCGGCACCAACCCGGGGCCGGCCGCGGTTGAATCGAAAACGCCAACAGGCGGCGTCTGGTTATTAGGCGTTAAGGGTTCAAGCGATTTGCTCATCAAAAGTTCTCTCTCAGCCATTGTCCGAGACGCTCGAAGCCGCGGCCGGCCTGTTTTTCGGGCGGGCAGTAGGCGGCGGAAGGCGCCTCGGCCATGTTGTTGACGGCGTAATGCAACAGCCCCGTGACGGTGGCGAAGGCGGGCCCGGCGGTGGCTTCGGCCAGGCCCTCGATGGCCTTGGGGCGGCCCATGCGGACCTGCTTGTCGATGATGTCGGCGGCCAGTTCGCGGACCCCGGGGAGCTGGCTGGCGCCGCCGGTCAAAACCACGCAGCGGCCGGCGACCTTGTCGAAGCCGGCGGCCTTGAGGCGGTCGCGGACCATCTCCAGGGTCTCCTCGATGCGCGGCCGGACGATGCTGACCAGCATCGAGCGCGGCACTTGGCTTGCGTCGGCCTCCTTGTCCTCGCCGACCAAGGGCACTTTGATGATTTCGCGGTCGTCGGACGACGACGGCAAGGCGCTGCCGTAAAGGGTCTTCATGCGCTCGGCCTGAGCCAGGGGAGTCGACAGCCCGCGGGCGATGTCGTTGGTGACGTGGACCCCGCCGACGGAGATGGAATCCGTGTGCACCAGTTCGCCATCGAAGAAGACGGCGATGGACGTGGTGCCGCCGCCCATGTCGATGCAGGTGACGCCAAGCTGGATTTCGTCCTCGACCAGGACGGCAAGCCCCGAGGCATAGGCGGAAACGACCTTGTCCTCTATGCCTAAGTGACACCGCTGGACGCTGGTTTCGATATTGCGCAACGGGCCGCTCAGGGCGCTGATGACGTGCATGTTGACGCCCAGGCGTTCGCCGTACATGCCGCGCGGGTCGCGCACGCCGCGGTTGCCGTCGATGGAATAGCCGACGG
The DNA here is from genome assembly GCA_022563215.1 of Pseudomonadota bacterium. Taxonomy (GTDB): domain Bacteria; phylum Pseudomonadota; class Alphaproteobacteria; order Rhodospirillales; family Casp-alpha2; genus Casp-alpha2. The sequence continues at coordinate 3,178 of JADFNT010000086.1, read as the reverse complement.
GGATGGTATGAATCAGTTCGCGCTCGCGGGGCAGGCCGTTGTTCAACACCGACGGATCGAGGATGCGGCGCAGGTCGGCGTCGCCGATTTCGTGCCCGGCGATGGAAATCTCATAGGCGATGAGCCTGGATAAGGGCTGGCCGCCGGAAACGTTGACGACCACGCCCTGGATGTTTTCGCCGGCCATCTGTTCCGCCGCCTCGACGGTGGCCCGGATAGAAGCCTCGGTATCATCCAGGTCGACGACGGTGCCCGACCGCAGACCGCCCGACACCTGATGACCGATGCCGATGATCTTCACCCCGGCGTCGCGGTAAAGGCCCACATCGGCGGTGATGCGGCCGATCAGGCAGCAGACCTTGGTGGTGCCGATGTCGAGAGCCGCCACCAGCCCGTTTCTAACTCTTTTTGATATTGTTCTTTTCTTCATTGTCCTTGGCTTTCGCTTCTTTCTCCTAGGTTTGCTGCCGCTTGCCGGAAAGGATTTTGACCGGTTTCCGCACCTTGCGGACGATCAGCCGGTCGGGGATGCGCAAGTCCAGAATCTGCACGTCGCGCTCCAGAACCTGGTGGGTCTTTTCGTATTCCGCCAACCGCGCCCACGCCTTGGCGGCGTCTTCCTCGGGCAGGCGGACGTCGATGTCGTTCTTGAGACGCAGGTTCCAGCGCCGCCCGCCGATACGGACGGCGGCCTTGACCCGATCCATCAGTTGCGGTTCGGAGGCCAGGGTCTTGAGCAGTTCGGCCGCCTGGGCGGGGGCATCGCGGCCGACCACGACAATCAAATCGGAGAATCGCTCGAGCCCGGTCCTAAGGATCACCTCGCCGTCGGAATCGATCAGCGCGAAGGCCCCCTTGTGCTGCCACAGGGCCAAGGGCCGGCGTTCCTTGATGTTCAACAGCACGGTATCGGGGAGCATCCGTTCCACGGACACGGTCTTGATCCACGGCAGCGCCTCGATCCTTTTTCGGGCCGCCTGCAAGTCGAAGGCCAGGATCGGCGCGCCGCGGGCCAACCGCACCGCGGCCAGAAGATCCTTCTGCGCCGTCTCGCGGCGGCCGATGACAAGAATCTCGTCAACCTTGAAGCCCATGTCCGACGACAGGGCGATCATCTTCCACTTGGCCTTGTCGATGGCGCCGGAGACCCAGCCCGATTGCCACATTTGCCAACCGCCCCCGGCGGCGAGAACCACAAGCAGGGCGATCAAGGTCCCCCGGACCGGTCGGCTGCGCCATAAAGGCACGACCCGGCGGCGCGGCTGTCCGCGTTTCCGGGATTTGGCGTTCCTAGATTTCTTCATGCGTCGCACTCCGCGTTGTCGACCATCCAAACCACCAGGTCCTGAAACGATATGCCGGCGTGGACGGCCTGTTCCGGCACCAGGGACGTCGGCGTCATGCCGGGTTGGGTGTTGATTTCGAGCAAATAGAGGTCATTGCCGTCGAGACGGAAATCGGCCCGGGAAACGCCCCGGCAGCCGAGCGTCTGATGGGCCAGCACCGCCATGCGCATGGCCTCGTCGGCGATTTTCCCGTCGATCTCGGCGGGCAGCACATGGCGGGACCCACCGTCGGCGTATTTGGCGTCGTAATCGTAGAATTCCCGGGCCGTGATGATTTCGGTCACCGCCAGCGCCCTGTCCCCCATCACCGCGACCGTGAGTTCGCGCCCGGGGATGAATTTTTCGACCATCACACGGTCGCCATAGGGCCAGCCGGTGTCGTCGAACAGCGGTTCGTCGTCGCCTTCGAGCACGATATGGACGCCGACGCTGGAGCCCTCGTTCAGGGGCTTGACCACATAGGGCCGTTCCATCACGTCGCCGGCGGTGATGTCCTCGCGGGCGGCGATGACGTGCTCGGCGACGGGGATGCCGGCGGCGGCGAACAGCCGCTTGGCCATCGGCTTGTCCATGGCCAGCGCCGAGGCCAGCAGGCCCGAATGGGTGTAGGGAATGTCGAGGATGTCGAGCAGCCCCTGCACGCAGCCGTCCTCGCCGAAACGCCCGTGGAGCGCATTGAAGACAGCGTCGGGGCGCGGGTAAAGGCGGGTCAGCAACGCCCCCATGTCGCGTTGCACGTCAACCGGCGTTACCTCGAGCCCGGCGTCGGTCAGCGATTTCGCCACCGCCGCGCCCGATACCATCGATATCTCGCGTTCCGCCGACCAGCCGCCCATGAGGACCGCAACGTGCTTGGTGGCCCGAATCATGACGCGTCCTCCGGTTTGATTTCCCGGGCCGCGGGCTTTGCGGCAATGCCGAGTCGGCGGATTTCCCAATCAAGGGTGACGCCGGAATCCTCGAACACCCGGCGGCGAATTTCCTCGCCCAATCCTTCCAGGTCGGCGGCCGTGGCGCCGCCGGTGTTGATCAGGAAGTTGCAATGTTTTTCCGAAACCTGGGCGCCGCCGCGCTTGAGCCCCCGGCAGCCGGCCTTATCGATCAATTCCCAGGCCTTATGGCCTTCAGGATTGGCGAAGGTGGAACCGCCGGTCGGCGTCTTGACCGGCTGCGTCGCCTGGCGGTCGGCCTGGATGTCCTCCATGCGCCGGGTAATTTCGTCCTTGTCGCCGGGCGCGCCTTGCAGGCGGGCCGAGATGAAGATCCAGTCCTCGGGCACGCCGCATCGGCGGTATCCCAGGTCCAGTCCGCCAACGTCGAGGCGGTGACGTTCGCCCACCGGATCGAGGGCATCGGCGTCGATGACCACGTCCTTGATCTCGCGGCCGTAGGCCCCGGCGTTCATGCTGAGCGCGCCGCCGATGGCACCGGGAATGCCGGACAGGAATTCCAGCCCCGACAGCCCGGCATCCCGGGCGGCGCGGGCGACGGTGATGTCGGCAGCGCCGGCGCCGGCGGTGATTTCGTTGCCCTGGACCTCGATGTCCGAAAAACCGGGACCTAAGCGGACGACGACGCCTTCGAGCCCGCCGTCGCGGACGATGACGTTGGACGCCACCCCGATCACCGTCACCGGCAAGCCCCACCGCCCCGACCTGCCGATCTATATTGCGTCCCTCAGCCCACCAAGCCTGCTCATGACGGGGGAACTGGCAGACGGTTGGCTGCCGATCTATCTGGCCCCGTCGAGGATGGACGCGAAGCCTCCGGGCTGCTTCGAGTAGAACAGGGGGCTTCGGGCTGAGGCTCGGGTCTTGGCCATCTTCGGGATT